>NZ_JBHTLK010000034.1:0-40468 GCF_042678885.1 Saccharothrix hoggarensis | reverse complement strand
CGTCGTCGCCGGCGGCGTCGGCGCTGCTGCCGGACGTGGCGGAGCTGACGGGGCGCGAGAGCGAGCTGGCCGCGTTGGCGGAGGTCGCCGAGCGGGCGCGGGCGGGTGCGACGTCGCTGGTGGTGGTGCACGGGCCGCCGGGTGCGGGGAAGACGGCGCTGGCGGTGCGGGCGGCGTACCGGCTGGCGTCGTGGTTCGCGGACGGGTGCTTCTTCTTCAACCTGCGTGGCATGGACGTGCGGCCGGTGCACCCGTCGGAGGTGGTGCACCGGATGCTGTTGGCGCTGGGCGTGGCGGAGAAGGAGGTCCCGGGGAGCGAGGCGGAGCGCTCGGACCTGTACCGGTCGCGGTTGCGGGAGCGGTCGACGTTGTTGGTGCTGGACAACGCTTCCGACGAGGCGCAGGTGCGTCCGCTGTTGGCGACCGGGGCGGGGTCGTTGGTGGTGGTGACGTCGCGGTTGGTGCTCGGCGGGTTGGAGGCGGGGGCGCGGCTGGGGTTGGACGTGCTGGACCCGGGTGAGTCGTTCGACCTGCTGGGCGCGATCGCGGGACGGGCGCGGGTGGGCGCGGAGCCGGTGGCGGCGGCGCGGGTGGCGAAGCTGTGCGGGCACCTGCCGCTGGCGCTGCGGATCGCGGGGAACCGGCTGGCGAGCCGTCCGAAGTGGACGATCGGGCACCTGGCGGGGCAGCTGGTGGACGAGCGGCGTCGGCTGTCGGCGTTGACGGCGGGCGACCTGCGGGTGCGGACGGCGTTCGAGATGTCGTACCGGCAGCTGGGCGAGGGGGCCGCGGTGTTGTTCCGGCGGCTGTCGCTGGCGCCGGGCGGTGACTTCGGGCCGGACCTGGCGGCGGTGCTGGCCGACGTGGACCGGTTCGCGGCCGAGGAGACGTTGGAGGAACTGGTCGACATGAGCCTGCTGGACACCGCGGAGGTGCCCGGCCGGTACGTGTTCCACGACCTGATCCGGGTGTTCGCGGGTGAGCGGTTGGCGGACGAGGAGCCGGCGCCGGCGGTGGGGGCGGCGCGGCGGCGGATGGTGGACTGGCTGCTGGGCACGGCGGACGCGGCGGCGGGGTTCTTCGGCCCGGACGCGCGGACGGCGCCGGCGGGCGGGTTGGGTGGTCCGGAGGAGGCGGACGCCTGGCTGGCCGCGGAGACGGCGAACTGGTTGGGCGCGTTGCGGTGGGCGGGTGGCGCGGGGCTGCACGCGGAGGTGCTGCGGGTCGCGACGGCCATGCACTGGTACTCCGACCAGCGTGGACGTGGTGAGACGTGGGCGGAGGTGTTCACGGCCGGTGTGGCGGCGGCGCGCGCGGTGGGGAGCGTGCGGGACGAGGCCGTGCAGCTGAACTTCCTGACGTGGACGTTGGCGGTGCTGTCGCGCCGGCACGCGGACGCGTTGGCGTTGCACGAGGAGGCGTGGCGGGCGGCGGTGGCGGCGGGCGACGTCACGGAGCAGGGTTGGGCGCTGCACTACCGGTCGGTGTCGGAGTTGCGGACGGGGCGGTTGGAGGAGGCCCAGGTCAGCGCGCGGCGGGCGCAGGAGCTGTTCCGGGTGGCCGGTTTCCCGTTGGGCGAGCAGATCTCGTTGTCGTGCCTGGCGTTGGTGCTGGACGCGTTGGAGCGGTACGAGGACTCGGTGGTGGTGCACCGGGAGCTGGTGGACAACGTGCGGTCGGGCCGGTTGGCGGTGGCGCCGGTGATGGCGGCCGAGATGACGGCGACGTTGCTGGTGCGGACGGCGGACACGCTGGTGCGGTTGGCGCGGTGGCCGGAGGTGTTGGCGGCGGCGGACGACGCGCTGGAGCTGTTGCGGGGCGCGCCCGCGCCGCCGAGCCTGTGCGACGCCCGGTACCTGCGGGGTCTGGCGCTGCACCGGCTGGGTGACGCGGCGGGCGCGCGGGTGGAGCTGGGGCTGGCGGCCGGGTTGGCGGGTGAGAACCGGCACGGGCGGCTGGTGGCGGTGCTGGGCGCGTTGGCGGACGTGCACGACGACCTCGGCGACCCGGTCGCGGCCGGGAGGTGCCGGGACCGGGTCGCCGCACTGGGGTCAGCCGATCGGTGATGCGTTCCTAGCCATCGCCGGGGTCCTTCCATGCCGCGCTCACTGGGGGTGGCCCCAGTCAACCGGCCGCTTGGGGGCGGCACCACGCAGAAGTACCGGCAGAAGTACGCGCGGTGCCCCGTTCCGCGTCACCGGCTCGGTGCGGGGTTACCCGACGACGGCGAGCGCGTCGATCTCCACCAGCAGGCCGGCGGGCAGGCCGACGTAGACGGTGGTGCGGGCGGGGAAGGGCTCGTCGGTGACGAACTCGCCGTAGGCGGCGTTCATCTCGGCGAAGTGCGCGGTGTCGGTGAGGTAGACGCGCAGCATCACGACGTCGGCGAGGGACGCGCCGCCCGCCTCCAGCACGGCGACGACGTTGCGCAGGGCCTGCCGGGTCTGCTCGGCGACGGTGTCGCCGACGACGGCGCCGGTGGCCGGGTCGAACGCGACCTGGCCCGCCACCTGCAGGATCGGGCCCTTGCGGACGCCTTGGGAGAACGCGGCCACGGGGGTGGGCGCGGCGGTGGTGCTGATCTCGGTCTTGGACATGTGCTTCCTCTCGGGTGCCGGCTCGCGCCGGCGGTTCAGTCGCGCGGCGACCAGCCGCACTCGACGGACGCGGCTCGCGCGGTCGCGAGCAGGTCGGGCAGGTGGCCGAGCAGGCCGTCGAAGTCCAGCAGGACCTTGGGCACGGACAGGGAGACGGCGGCGACGACCTCGCCGCGCGCGCCGCGGATGGGTGCGGCGACGCAGTGGATGAAGTCCTCGTGCTCGGCGTTGTCGACGGCGTAGCCGGCGGAGCGGACGCGGTCCAGCTCGGCGAGGTAGGCGTCGGGGGTGGTGATGGTGTTGGCGGTCAGCGGCACGTAGTCGATGGTGTGGGCGACCTCGCGGCGGCGTGGTTCGGGCAGGTCGGCGAGGAGGATCTTGGCGACGGCGGTGCAGTGCAGGGGGGCGCGCCTGCCGATGCGGGAGTACATGCGCATCGGGTGGGTGCTGTCGTACTTGTCGATGTAGATGACCTCGCCGTCCTCGTAGGACGCGAGGTGGACGGTGTAGCCGGTGCGGGCGTTGAGCTCGCGGAGGGCGTTCTCGGCGCTGCGCCGGACGTCGCGTTCTTCGAGGGCCCGGTTGGCGAGGTCGAAGAGGGCGGTGCCGAGCCGGTAGTGGTGGACGCCTTCGCGTTGCACGAACCGGTGGGACTCCAGGGTGCGCAGGAGCCGCATGGTGGTCGACTTGTGCACCTCGATGACGCCGGACAGCTCGTCCAGGGTCTTGGGTCCGGTGGCCAGTTCACCGACCAGGGTCAGCGCCCGGTCCAGGCTTTGGCTCATCGACGTCTCCTCAGGTGTGCGGCGGCCCACGTGTCCGAGTCGGCGTCCAGCAGTGGCACGGTGACCGCGGACGGCAGCGACTCGCCGACATCCTCCCTGGTGAGCAGTGCGGCGGCGGCTTGGAGGTGCCCGGCGCGCAGTCGGCGGGCCGGTGGCGCGCCCGCGAGGTGGGCGGCGAGGTAGCCGGCGGCGAACGCGTCGCCCGCGCCGACGGGCTCGACGACTTCGACGCGCAGGCCGGGTTGGAACGTCGTGGCGCCGTCCTCGACGACGGTGGCGCCGCGTGCGCCGTGCTTGACGACGAGCGTCGACGGTCCGGGCAGGAGGGCGCGGAGTTCGGCGGGGTCGCCGGCGCCCCAGACGGCCTGGGCCTCGTCGGAGCCGGCGAGCACGATGTCGGCGGCGTCGGCGAGGGCGCGCAGGACGGACGGGTCGCGGTGGCGCCACAGGGCGGGCCGCCAGTTGAGGTCGAACGACACGGGCACGGGGCGCGGTCGGCGGAGGACGGCGCGGAGCAGGTCGAGGCAGCTGTCGGACAGGGCGGCGGTGATGCCGCTGACGTGCAGCAGCTCCACGTCGTCGAGGTTCAGGCGGTCCAGCGTGGCCGGTCCCATGGCGGACGCCGCCGAGCCGTGCCGGTAGTAGCGCACGGGGCTGCCGGCGGCGTCGGCTTCCTTGACGTAGAGGCCGGTCGGCCGGTCGGGGTCGACGTGGACGCCGGTGACGTCGACGCCCGCGCCGCCGACGGCGTCGAGGACCGCGCCGCCGAACGCGTCGTCGCCGACGGCGCCGACCCACCGGCTGCGGACGCCGAGGCGGGCGAGGTGGACGGCCACGTTGGACTCGGCGCCGCCGATGGTCCGCGTCCAGGTGCGGGCCGCGCGCACGGGGCCGGGTTCGGCCGGCACGAGCACGGCCATCGTCTCGCCCAGGCACACCACGCCGCCCGGTAGGTCGAACCGCATCCGTGCTCCTCCGGACTCGCTCGTTGACGGGACGGCGACCGAATGTTACACACGTCTGCATCACATCGCGCAATAGCCGTTGCAGTATGTGCAACGTGAGGAGCGGAGAACGTGGACCTCGACGCTGTGGCCGCCATCCGGGACGAGCGGGTCGACTGGCGGTTCAAGGGCCTGCCCGCCGACGTGTTCGGCGCGACGATCGGCGACGTGGCCGACCGCCGGCTCGACCTGTTCGCCGACGGTTTCGTCGGCCCGCTGGTCGTGCTCGACGCGGCCGCGCTGGAGCACAACCTCGCCACCATGGCCCGCTGGTGCGCCGACCGCGGCGTGCTGCTCGCCCCGCACGGCAAGACGACCATGGCCCCGCAGCTGTTCGCCCGCCAGTTGGCGCACGGCGCGTGGGGCATCACCGCGGCCAACACGAGCCAGCTGCGCGTCTACCGGGCGTTCGGGGTGTCGCGCGTGCTGCTGGCCAACCAGCTCGTGGACCCGGCGGGGTTGCGGTGGCTGGCGCGCGAACTCGCCGCCGATGACACGTTCGAGTTCACCTGTTGGGTGGATTCCGTGGCGGGCGTGGAGCGCATGGCGGAGGCCTTGGGCGACGTGGAGCGCCCGGTGGACGTGCTGGTCGAGCTGGGGGCGCCCGGCGGGCGGACCGGTGCGCGCGACCTGGCCACGGCGTTGGAGGTCGCCCGTGCGGCGGCGGACAGCCCGGCGCTGCGGCTGGCCGGCGTCGGCGGGTACGAGGGCGCGTTGGCGCACGACGCCTCCCCGGCCGCGCGGTCCGTGGTGGACGGTTACCTGTCGTCGTTGCGGGAGCTGGCGATCGGGTTGCGGAACCGGTACGAGGTGGCCGAGCCGATCGTCACGGCGGGTGGCAGCGCGTACTTCGACCAGGTGGCCGCGAAGCTCACCGAACCGTGGCCGTTCCCGGTGCGGCCGGTGCTGCGCAGCGGCGCGTACATCACCCACGACGACGGGTTCTACCGCGGGATCTCGCCCCTGGGCCGCACTCCCGGCGCGGAACCGTTCCGCGGCGCGCTGCGGGCCTGGGCTCAGGTCACGTCACGGCCGCAGCCCGACCTGGCGCTGCTGACGCTCGGCAAGCGGGACGCGTCGTTCGACGAGGGCCTGCCCGAACCGCAGGTCGTCCGCGGCCGTGACGGCGTGGAGCGCCCGCTGCGCGCCGAGGTCACCGCGCTCAACGACCAGCACGCGTTCGTGAGGCTGTCCGGCGACGACGTGGAGGTCGGCGACTGGGTCGGCCTCGGCCTGTCCCACCCGTGCACGGTGTTCGACAAGTGGCCGCTGATCCCCGTGGTCGAGGGCACCACCGTGGTCGACCTGGTCCGCACGTACTTCTGACATCCGGGAAAGGACGGCGGCGTGGACATCGTCTTCAGGGGCGCACGGGTGGTCGACGGCACCGGCGCGCCCGCCCACCGGGCCGACGTGGGCGTGCGCGACGGGCGGATCGCCGAGATCGGCGACCGGGTCGACGGCCGGCGCGTAGTCGACGCCGACGGCCGGGTGCTCGCGCCCGGGTTCATCGACATGCACTCCCACTCCGACCTGCAGGTGCTGGCCGACCCGGCGCACCTGGCGAAGGTCACCCAGGGCGTCACCACCGAAGTCCTGGGCCAGGACGGCCTGTCGTACGCGCCCGTGGACGACGAGGTGCTGGCCGCGCTGCGCGCCCAGCTGGCCGGGTGGAACGACGACCCGCCGGGGTTCGACTGGGACTGGCGCACGGTCGGCGAGTACCTCGACCGGCTCGACCGGGGCATCGCCGTCAACGCCGCGTACCTCGTGCCGCAGGGCACGCTGCGGATGCTCTGCGTCGGCTACGACGACCGCCCCGCCACCGACGCCGAGCTGGACCGGATGCGCCGGCTGCTGGCCGACTCGCTGCGGGAGGGCGCGGCCGGCATGTCGTCCGGCCTCACCTACACGCCCGGCATGTACGCCGACACGGCCGAGCTGACCGAGCTGTGCCGGGTGGTCGGCGAGCTGGGCGGGTTCTACAGCCCGCACCACCGCAGCTACGGCGCCGGCGCGCTGGAGGCGTACGCGGAGATGGTGCGGGTGTCGCGCGACTCGGGCTGCCCGCTGCACCTCGCGCACGCCACGATGAACTTCGAGGTCAACCGGGGCCGGGCGGGCGAGCTGCTGGCGCTGCTGGACGACGCGATCGCGGCGGGCGCGGACATCACCCTCGACACGTACCCGTACCTGCCGGGCGCGACGTACCTGTCCGCGCTGCTGCCGAGCTGGACCGGCGAGGGCGGCCCGGACGCGACGCTGGCCCGTCTGTCCGATGTGGACATCCGGGAACGCGTCCGGGTCGAGATCGAGGAGACCGGCTCGGACGGCTGCCACGGCGTGCCGGTGGACTGGGACGCCATCGAGGTCAACGGCGTCCGCGAGGCGGAGAACGCGCACCTGGTCGGGCTGTCCGTGGCCGAGGCCGCGCGCCGGGCCGGGCGTCCGCCCGCCGAGCTGTACTTCGACGTGCTGATCTCCGAGCGGCTCGGCACGTCGTGCCTCATGCACGTCGGCCACGAGGACAACGTCCAGGCGATCATGCGGCACCCCGCGCACACCGGCGGCAGCGACGGGCTGCTCGTCGGCGACCGGCCGCACCCGCGCGCCTGGGGCACGTTCCCCCGCTACCTCGCCCGGTACGTGCGCGAACTGGGCGTGCTCGGGCTGGAGGAGTGCGTGCACCACCTCACCGGACGGGCGGCGCGCCGGCTTCGGCTGGCCGACCGCGGGCTCGTCCGCGAGGGCTGCGCCGCCGACCTGGTGCTGTTCGACCCGGACACCGTCGCCGACACCGCGACGTTCGACGAACCCCGGCAGGCCGCCGCGGGCATCACCCACGTCGTCGTCAACGGCGTTCCCGTGATCGACGACGGCCGGCGCACCGACGCCCTGCCCGGCCGTTCCCTGCGACCCCACCGGAGCCGCGCGTGATCGACTGGCTGCAGCACACGACCGGAGGGCTGCTGACGCTGTCCGCGCTCAGCATCGCCCTCCTCCTCGCGATGATCATCAGGTGGAAGGTCGAGCCGTTCATCGCGCTGCTCGTCGTCGGCCTGCTCGTGGCGCTCGCCGCCGGCCTGCCCGTGGAGACGCTGGTCGGCTCCGCGCAGAAGGCGTCCGACTCGCTCGTGGAGAAGGGGTTCGGCGGCATCCTCGGCCACGTCGCGGCGATCATCGGCCTCGGCACGCTCCTCGGCGCGATCCTGGAGGCCTCGGGCGGCGCGGAGGTGCTGACCCGGTCGCTGCTGCGGGCGTTCGGCGAGGGCCGCGCGCCGCTCGCGATGGGCCTCGCCGGGTTGATCTTCGGCGTGCCGGTGTTCTTCGACATCGGCATCTTCGTCCTCGCGCCCCTGGTGTACGTCGCCGCGAAGCGCAGCGGCAAGTCGATCGTCCTGTACGCGATGCCGTTGCTGGCGGGCCTGTCCGTGATGCACGCGTTCATGCCGCCGCACCCCGGCCCCGTCGCCGCGGCCGGGCTCCTCGGCGTCGAGCTGGGCTGGATCATCGTCATGGCGCCGGCCGTGGCGCTCCCGTCGTGGTTCATCGGCGGTGTCCTGTACTCGGCGTGGATCGGCAAGCGGCTCGACGTGCCCGTGCCGGAGGAGATGCTGGCCGCCGCGGAGAAGGCGCGGGCCGAGGCGGCGACGAAGGGCGAGCCGCCGCTGGGCCTGGTGCTCGGCATCATCGCCGTGCCGCTGGTGCTCATCCTGGCGGGCACGTTCGGCAGCATCCTGCTGCCCAAGGGCTCCACCCTGCTGGGCGTGTTCACGTTCTTCGGCACACCCGCCGTGGCGTTGACGATCGCCGTGCTGGTCGCCGTCTGGCTGCTCGGGTTCCGCCGCGGCATGACGCGGGAGCAGGTGACCGAGCTGTCCGGCGCGTCGCTGCGGCCGGTGGCGATGATCCTGCTCGTCGTCGGCGCCGGCGGGTTCTTCGGCGCGGTGCTGGCCGCGACCGGCGTCGGCAAGGTGCTCGCCACGTCCCTGGCCGACGTCGGGCTGCCCGTGATCGCGCTGTCGTACGTGATCAGCTGCGGCATGCGCGTCGCGCAGGGCTCGGCGACGGTGGCGATCGTGACCACGACCGGCATCGTCGCGCCGGTCGTGGCCGACCTGGACTACTCGCAGCCGCGGCTCGCGCTGCTCGTCATGTCGATCGCGGCGGGCTCGATCATCGCGTCGCACGTCAACGACGGCGGGTTCTGGATCGTGTCCCGCTACTTCGGCCTGTCGGTGAAGGAGACGCTCCAGACGTGGACCGTGCTGGAGACGATCCTGTCGGTGGTCGGGTTCGTGGTGGCCGCGCTGCTGAGCCTGGTGGTCTGACCCGGCGGTGCCCCGTGCGGGATCGGGCGCCGCTCTCCACCACCTCTCGCCCCCGGGACGACTCAGTACCGACGGCCGTAGTCCTCCATCCTGCGTGAGGCCCGTTCCACGGCGTCCGCGGTGCTTCTCATGAGCGCCAGGTCGTCTCGGAGACCGCCCAGCTTCCCGAGGGCGACCGACAGCTCCGACACGGTGTCCTGCGCCGCGTTCAGCTTCGCCACGGCGTTGACGATGGAGGCGGCGCGGTCTTCGAGCCCGCGCAGACCGTCGGCGGCCCTGTTGAGCGATCCCGCGTTCTCTTCCAGGTGGCGCAACTGATCCGCCGCGCGGGCGAGCGCGTACACCGCGTCGACGTCGAGCGCGGAACGACGACCCTCCCTCGCCTTCACCTCGTCACGGAGTTCCCTGAGCAGTCCGGCCGCCTCGGCGTCCGAGCGCTCCAGCCGGTCGAGGGTCCGCTTGATGTCCTCGTCGCGTTCCCTGGTCGCGGTGGCGATCATGTCCTGGAGCCTGTCCTCGGTGAGGTCCCGCAACCCGCGAAGGGCCTGGAAGCGACCGCTCTCGCGGATCTCCTTCCACTCCTGCAACGTCTCCGCCGGGTACTTCTCCTCGCCGCCCTTCTCGTCGACCGCCTGGTGGTGCGGAACGCAGAGGAAGATCAGGTTGTCGAAGGACTTCCGGACCGCGGGGTCCATGTCCGGCACGTAGCGCTGCCCGTCCGGCTTCGCCGCCCGGATGTGGGCGATCTGCAGGGCGATGCGGAACTTGCCGTCATCGGTGCGCGTCAACAACGGCTCGGTGCAGGTCGGCCAGTAGCACTTCCCCGCACCCAGGAGGATCAAGGCCGCTCGGTCACCACGGGAGTAGGTGTGATCACTGTCTGCCACGAATCGCACCTTACGGGCCCACCGCGCGAAGCTGACCGCAAAACCGCGAAGGCGGTGGTGGGACCAGCGCTCGCGCACCTCGGACTAGTCGTTGCCCGCCGCCGCCCGGAACCCGGCCAAGTAGGTGCGCAGGCCGCGCTGCCCGCTGCGCATCATCAGCTCGTGGTTCGCCTTGAGCAGGGGCCGGCCGACGAGCGCGAGCCGTCGCAGCAACGGCTTGCGCACCGTCACCTCCTGGTCGTAGACGAGCCGCGACCCGGCGCCGTCGGGGAAGATGCGCCAGCTCACCGTGCCGTCGAGGTCGCCGACCAGGTCCGCGCGCAGCAGCCCGGCGTCCGGCTCCTTGGCGTTGTGGTGGGCCTGGAAGACCAGGTCGTAGGGCAGCACCGACCGGCACCGCAGCTCGGCCGCGTTCTCGGCCACCTGGCGGGCGTCACGCACCTCACGCCACCAGTGCGGGTAGTTGCCGAGGTCGGCGAGCACGTCGAAGGTCCGCTCCGGCGTGCTGTCCACCGACCAGACGCTGCGGAAGCGGTACGAGTTCAGCGGCATGACGACATGGTCACCCACGCGGAGCGGCCTGACCACCCACCCGCGCACCCCACCTGCGGCACACCCACCACTCGACCGGCCACCATCCGACCGGCCACCATCCGACCGGCCACCGCCACCGCTACCGCCAACCGACCGCCGCCAGCCGACCCTCCGCTGACTTACCGCCAGGCAGCTCGACGGGTCAGCCGACCGCGGCCTGGGCGGGCAGCACCTCGCGCAGGAACTGGCCCGTGTAGCTGTCCGCGACCTCCGCCACCTGCTCCGGCGTGCCCTCGGCCACCACCATGCCGCCACCGGACCCGCCCTCGGGCCCCATGTCGACCAGCCAGTCCGACACCTTGATCACGTCCAGGTTGTGCTCGATCACGATCACCGTGTTGCCCTTGTCGACCAACCCGTTGATCACCCCGAGCAGCTTGCGGATGTCCTCGAAGTGCAACCCCGTCGTCGGCTCGTCCAGGATGTACACGGTCTTGCCGGTCGACCGCTTCTGCAGCTCGGACGCGAGCTTCACCCGCTGCGCCTCGCCACCGGACAGCGTGGGCGCGGACTGGCCCAGCCGCACGTACCCCAGGCCGACGTCGACCAGCGTCCGCAGGTGCCGGTGGATCGCGTTGATCGGCTCGAAGAACGAGGCGGCCTCCTCGATCGGCATGTCGAGCACCTCGGCGATCGTCTTGCCCTTGTAGTGCACTTCCAGCGTCTCGCGGTTGTACCGGGCGCCCTTGCACACCTCGCACGGCACGTACACGTCCGGCAGGAAGTTCATCTCGATCTTGATCGTGCCGTCGCCCGCGCACGCCTCGCAGCGCCCGCCCTTGACGTTGAACGAGAACCGCCCCGGCTGGTAGCCGCGCACCTTCGCCTCGGTGGTCGCCGCGAACAGCTTGCGGACGTGGTCGAACACGCCCGTGTACGTCGCCGGGTTCGACCGCGGCGTGCGGCCGATCGGGGACTGGTCGACCCGCACCAGCTTGTCGACCTGCTCCAGCCCGCGCACGCGGGTGTGCCGGCCCGGCACCTGCCGCGCGCCGTTCAGCTTGTTCGCCAGCACGGTCGCCAGGATGTCGTTGACCAGCGTCGACTTGCCCGAACCGGAGACGCCCGTCACGGACACGAGGCAGCCGAGCGGGAACGACACGTCGATGCCGCGCAGGTTGTGCTCCCGCGCCCCGACGACGGTCAGCTGCCGCTTCTTGTCGACCTTGCGGCGGCCGGCGGGCACCGGGATCTCCTTGCGACCCGACAGGTAGGCGCCGGTGATCGACTCCTTGTTCTTCAGCAGCGCCTGGTACGGGCCGCTGTGGACGACCTTGCCGCCGTGCTCGCCCGCGCCGGGGCCGATGTCGACCACCCAGTCGGACGTGCGGATGGTGTCCTCGTCGTGCTCGACCACGATCAGCGTGTTGCCCAGGTCGCGCAGCCGCGTCAGCGTCTCGATCAGCCGGTGGTTGTCGCGCTGGTGCAGGCCGATGGACGGCTCGTCCAGCACGTACAGGACGCCGACGAGGCCGGAGCCGATCTGCGTCGCCAACCTGATCCGCTGCGCCTCACCACCCGACAGCGTGCCGGACGCCCGGTCGAGCGACAGGTAGTTGAGGCCGACGTCGAGCAGGAAGTGCAGCCGGGCCTGGATCTCCTTCAGCACCGCGCCCGCGATCATCGCCTCGCGCTTGGCGAGCTTCAGCCCGTCGAGGAACTCGGAGCACTCCGCCACCGACATGGCGCACACCTCGGCGATGGACTTGTCGCCCTTGCGCCCGTGGTGCAGCGTGACGGCCAGGATCTCCGGCTTGAGGCGGGTGCCCTGGCACGTGGGGCACGGCACCTCCCGCATGTAGCCCTCGTACTTCTCCCGCATGTACTCGGACTCGGTCTGCTCCTGGCGGCGCTCCAGGAACGGGATCACGCCCTCGAAGTTGGCGTAGTACGAGCGCTCGCGGCCGTAGCGGTTCTTGTAGCGGACGTTGACCTGCTCGTCGACGCCGTGCAGCACGGCCTTCTGCGCGCGGGCGGGCAGCTGCCGCCACGGCGTGTCCATCCGGAACCCGATCGCGAGGCCCAGCGATTCCAGCAGCCGGGTGAAGTACTCGGCGGTCTGCCCGGTCGCCCACGGCGCGATCGCGCCCTCGGCCAGCGACAGCTCGTCGTCCGGGACGACCAGCTCCGGGTCGACTTCCTTGCGCACGCCGATGCCGGTGCACGCGGGGCACGCGCCGTAGGGCGAGTTGAACGAGAACGACCGGGGCTCCAGGTCCTCGATCGCGAGCGGGTGGCCGTTCGGGCAGGCCAGGTTCTCGGAGAAGCCGCGCACCCGGCCCGGGTCGCTCTCCGGCACGTCGACGAACTCGAGCTCGACCAGGCCGTCGGCCAGGCGCAGCGCGGTCTCCACCGAGTCGGTCAGCCGCTGCTTGGCGCTCGCCTTCACGCTCAGCCGGTCGATCACGACCGCGATGTCGTGCTTCTCCTGCTTCTTCAGCTTGGGCACCTCGCCCAGCGCGTACACGACGCCGTCGACCTTGGCGCGCGAGTAGCCCTGGGACTGGAGGGTGGAGAACAGGTCGACGTACTCGCCCTTGCGGCCCCGGATGACGGGCGCGAGCACCTGGAACTTGGTGCCCGCCTCCATGGCGAGGACCTGGTCCACGATCTGCTGCGGCGTCTGCTTGGAGATCGCCTCGCCGCACGTGGGGCAGTGCGCCTTGCCGGCGCGCGCGTAGAGCAGGCGCAGGTAGTCGTAGACCTCGGTGATGGTGCCCACGGTGGACCGCGGGTTGCGGCTGGTGGACTTCTGGTCGATCGACACGGCGGGCGACAGGCCCTCGATGAAGTCGACGTCCGGTTTGTCCATCTGGCCGAGGAACTGCCGCGCGTACGCCGACAGCGACTCCACGTAGCGGCGCTGGCCCTCGGCGAAGATCGTGTCGAAGGCGAGGCTGGACTTGCCCGAGCCGGACAGCCCGGTGAACACGATGAGGCTGTCCCTCGGCAGGTCGAGGTCCACCCCTCGCAGGTTGTGCTCGCGCGCCCCGCGAACGACAAGCCGGTCGGCCACAACGGTTCCCTTCGGTTCTTGACCTTTCCCCGAACAGACGTTCGAAAAGCGTATCGGACCACGGGTGTCAGCCCTGTCGGGGGAGGCGACAACCATGCTAAGTGCGACCACCGACAAAAACCGCGAGCGGCACTTCCACGATCGTGCGCCAACGGCTCTACCGGTCGGTAGTGAACGCCCCTACGCTGGGGTGATAGGCCGTTCGGCCGCAACCGCCGGGATGAGGTGCCCATGAGCTTCGCTGATGCCGCCCAGGTCCGATCCGCCCAGACGAGCGTACCCGCGCCCCGCGAGCAGTCGGCCGCGGTCCAGGACGCGGTCGCCGGGCTCGCCGAGGTCGAACGGGCCACGGAGGCTCTGTACGAGGTCGTCGCGGGCCTTGACCTGCGGGCCTTGCGCGGTCCGAGCCTCCTGCCCGGCTGGAGCCGGGCGCACGTCGTGACGCACCTCGCACGCAACGCCGACGCCCTCGTCAACCTGCTGACGTGGGCGAAGACGGGCGTCGAGCACCAGATGTACCCGAGCACGGCGGACCGCGACGCGGACATCGCCGAGGGCGCGGGCCGGCTCCCGCAGCTGCTCCGGGCCGACCTGGACGCGGCGTGCCAGCGGTTCGCCGCGGCCGCCCGCGACCTGCCGCCGACGGCGTGGGAGGCGGAGGTCGCGCACCCGCACAGCGGGGTGCTCCTGGCGCACCGCGTGCCGTGGCTGCGGCTGCGCGAGGTGTGGTTCCACCTGGTCGACCTCGACGGCGGCACGGGGTTCGAGGACCTGCCCGAGGAGCTGCTGGAGCACTTCCTGGACGACGCCGTGGGCCAGTACGCGGACCGTCCGGACGTGCCGCCGGCACGCGTCGAGGCCACGTTCCCGGACGGCCGTCAGCGCAGCTGGGCGCTCACCGCGGACAGCGGCGCGTCCCCGGTCGTGAGCGGCGCGGCGGCGGACGTGCTGGCGTGGGTGACCGGCCGCCACAGCGGCGCGCGGCTGAAGGGTACGGCGCCCACGCTGCCCAAGTGGCTCTGAGCGGAGTGCAGGCGGGCCGTCAGCAGCAGGCCCACCAACGCAGGGCGGCGGCTCGTGGTGAGCACGCGGTGCGCGGGCCGTTCGACGTACTTGGTGAGCAGCCAGCCCAGGACCACGGCCGCGCCGGTGAACGCCGCCAGCTGCGCCCAGGGGCCGAGGGCCGCGACGCGCAGCATCACGACGTAGCCGATCTGCTGGTGGACCAGGTAGACGCCGTAGGAGATGCCCGCCAGCCACTTGATCGGCCGGGTGAGGGCGCGCACGGGCGCGATGTCCCAGTCGCGCCCGCCCGCGGCGGCGCACACGCCGATCAGCGCCACGCCCAGGCCGACGGTCGACTCGAAGTCCCCGGTGTGCCCGGACTGCGCCATCAGAGCCGCCGTGAGCAGCGCGAACAGGTGCCGGTCGCCGAGCCGTCCCCGCGACCACAGCCAGATGCCGACGCCGATCGCGAACAGCTGCGCGCGGTGCATGCCGAGGCCGTTGAAGAGGGTCTGGAGGACGCCCGGGTCGGCCGCCGCGTCGCGCAGCGCCACCGGCACGACGACCAGCGCCCACAGCCCGACCTTGAGCGCGCGGCCGCGGAGGCGCGACGCGAGCAGGGCGCCCGCCACGAACCCGGTGACCTGCACGGGCAACGTCCAGTACGAGAAGTCGACCACGTGGACGTCCGGGAACCAGTTCTGCAGCATGAGGACGTTGAACAGCAGGTCCCGCGGGCCCATCGGGCTCCAGCCCTCCGGCGCGGCGTAGCGGAGGAACGTGTACGTGAACGTGGCGGCCACCACGTACGCGGGGACCAGCCGGGCCAGGCGGTTGCGCAGGAACCGCGCCGGTTCGCCCTTCGCCAGCGACGCGCACGCGAAGAAGGCGGAGATCACCACCAGTGTGCTCGCGCCGAACTCGAGGCTGAAGACGAACGCGGCGGAACCGAGCTCGGAGTGGGCGGACGGCCCCGCGTGGGTGGCGTGCTGCAGGAGCACGCACAGCACGGCGGCGATGCGCAGGACGTCCCAGTTGATCCGGCGTTGGGTAGGCACGAGGTGGAAGAACCCTATTCACGTGGCGTCGGCAGGGCGGCGGTGTTTCGGTCGCCCACCCTATGAGGTCCGGCTGCGGGGAGCCTGAAGGGTGTCCGGTCGGCTACCGTCGGCCACTGTGGACGTACTAGAGGACTACACGGGGCACGTGTCGCCGGGCGGCCCGCCGGCACGGCGCACCCTGGACGCGTTGACCATCACGAAGGTCTCGGTAGGACCGATGGACAACAACGCTTACCTGCTGGTCTGCCGTGCGACGAACGAGGCCATGCTCATCGACGCGGCAGCCGACCCGGAGCGCCTGTCGGACGTGGTGGGCCACTCCGTCGACCGCCCGCGGTTGAAGACCGTCGTGACGACGCACCGGCACGCCGACCACTGGGGCGCCCTGGGCGCGGTGGCGGGCGCGAACGGGTCGAACACGGTCGCGCACGCGCTGGACGCCGACGTCCTCCCCATCCCGCCGGACGTCCTGGTCGAGCACGGCGACACGGTGGACGTCGGCGAGGTGCCCCTGACGGTGATCCACCTGCGCGGCCACACTCCGGGCTCGATCGCCCTCCTGTACCGCGACCCAACCGGCCACCCCCACCTGTTCACCGGGGACTCGCTGTTCCCGGGAGGAGTCGGCAAGACCACGTCGCCCGAAACCTTCGGGTCGTTGATCGAGGACGTGTCGACGCGGATCTTCGACGAACTGCCCGACGAGACCTGGTTCTACCCGGGTCATGGGGACGATTCCACCCTGGGGCGTGAACGACCTCACCTGGACGAGTGGCGTTCCCGGGGCTGGTGAGCCGTGCGGGTGGGGCCGCGCACTCTGCTGCGGTCCCACCGGCGACGTCAGTCTTCGTCCCTTTTCGTCACGATGAAGGATGTGCCTGCGAGCGCTTCTCCGGCTGTTCAGTGATGGACGTTGAGCGGTGGGTCGGAGACGGGCCAGATGCGGACCAGCCAGTGTTCCCGTTCATCGCCGGCGAAATGCTCGTCCGATTCCTCGCGACCGCGCACGAACGCTTCGACGTGGTATTCGCCGGGGCCGGGCAGGGGGACGGTGTGCTCGCCCATCGCGGCGGTCGGGGACCAGAGGCGGACTTCTTCGCTCTCCGTCCGGAACACGGCTTCGGCCGAGTCGTGCCAGGACGCGGTGGGGGCGGTCGGGCGGGTGGACCACAGTTCCAGGCGGATCGGCGGGTTGTGGTCGGTGTCCGTGCTGTGGAAGAGGACGCCGCCGAGCCCGCCGACCATCAGCCAGTCGTCGCCGTCGGGGACTTCCAGTGCGAGCGGTGAGTTGTTCCGGGCCATGTCCTGGAGGCAGAACTGCGAATATTCCACGTCGACGGTGTCGTCGAACGCCGTCACAGGCCCCTGGCCAGGTGTTGTCACGGTCGCCAGCCTACGACCTGATGACATTGACCGGTCGGCGGCGACGGCGAGCGCGAAAGGGGAAGCGCGGTGCCGGCGAGTGAGTTGCTGGGTCATCCGCCCGACGCGAGGGTGCTGATCGTCAACTGCGACGACGTCGGCCTGCACGAGGACGTCGACGTCGCGGCCGTGGAGGCGATCGAGGTCGGGATCGCGGCGTCGTGCAGCCTGATGACGGCCGGCCCGTCGGCGGCGCACGCGATGCGGTTGCTCCGGGCGCGCCCGGACGTGCCGTTCGGCGTGCACCTCACCTTGGTCCGCGACTCGCCCACCGATCGGTCGGGACCGTTGACCTCGAAGGACAAGGTCCGCTCGCTGCTGGACGACGCCGGCCGGTTCTTCACCTCCGCCGACCGGGAGGCGCTGTTGGCCCGTGCGCGCGCCGACGAGGTCGAGGTCGAGTTCCGGGCACAGGTCGACGCGGCGGTCGACGCGGGGCTCTCGCCGACGCACCTGGACTTCCACTGCCTCGCCGACGGTGGGCGCGACGACGTCCTGGCGCTGACGGTGGGGTTGGCGGAGGAGTACGGCTTGGCCGTGCGGGTCTGGTTGGAGGAGGGGCGGCGGGCGATGCGGCGGCGCGGGCTGCCCGTGATTGACCACCCGTTCGTGGACAGCTTCGCCCTCGACGTCGACCGGAAATTCGCTCGATACGGTGAACTTCTGCGTGACTTGCCCCCAGGTCTCAGCGAGTGGGCCGTGCACCCGAGCGTCGCGAGCGCGCGGTCGCGGGAGGTCGACGGCGGGTGGCGCGTTCGGCGCACCGACTACGACTTCCTCGTCTCACCAGAGGCCCGCGACCTGGTCGACCGCGAGGGCATCACCGTGATCGACTACCGCGCCCTGCAAAAGGAGTGGTCGCGGTGATCGCCACCCGGCCAGACTCGGGGACGTGGACCTCCCCGCCGACCCGCTCCGCTTCGATCCCGACGCCGACGCGCTGATCACGCCGTCCGCGCCCGAGCTGACCGAGCCGTGGCCGGACCGGCTGGTCCTGTGCTACTTCCACGAGCAGATCGCGGCCTTGCGCGAGCGGGGCGCCGCCCGGCTGGCGGGACGGTTCACCGCCGAAATGGGCGGGCACGGCATCCACCTGGTCGACGCCGCCGACGGCGACCCGGTGGCCGTCTTCCACCCCGGCGTCGGCGCCCCGGCCGCCGTGCACCACCTCGAACGGGCGATGGCCGGCGGCGCCCGCCGCGTCGTGCTGTGCGGCAGCGCCGGAGCGCTCGTGCCGGGCCTGGTGATGGGCCACGCCGTGGTGCCGACCGGCGCGGTGCGGGACGAGGGGACGTCGTTCCACTACGCGCCCCCGACCGAGGTGGTCGACGTCGACCGCGCCGTGGTGGACGCCCTCGTCGGCCTGCTCGCCGAACGGGACGTGCCGTGCGTCACCGGGCTCACGTGGACCACCGACGCGCCGTTCCGGGAAACCCGCGCGGCGGTGGGAGCCCGACGTGACCAGGGGTGCGTGGTGGTGGAGATGGAGGTCGCGGCGCTGCTGGCCGCCGCGCGGTTCCGCGGCGCGCGGCTCGGGGCGCTGCTCTACGCCGCCGACGACCTCAGCGGCCCGGCCTGGGACTCGCGGAACTGGACCACGGCGGACGCCCGCGCCGACCTGCTCACGCTCGCGATCGAAGCCACCGGCAGGATTCACGCGTCCGAGTGATCTTCCGTCACTCCGCCACGGCGTCCAGCACGTCGAGGTAACCGCCGGTGACGCGCCGCAACCCGTCCGACACCGCCGTCAACTTGCCGGGGCTCCAGCGCTTGTCCTCGTACTCGCGGGTCTGCCGGCGCAGCGCCCGCAGGCTCACCGCCAGCTCGTCGCGCAGCCGGGCCCGGAACTCGTCCGGCCCCGGCGCGGGCAGCCGGACCCGCTCGCCACGCCCGTCCACCAACGCGGCCAACGTCGCCTCCACGGTGCCGTCGACCTCGCTCCAGACCAGGGCCGGTCGGTCGACGCCGTGGTTCCACACCGGCGCCCGCGCGGACCGCCACAGCGGCCGGATGGGGTTCCTCGCCACCCGCGCCGCGTTCGCCCAGTGCTCCGCGCCGTGCGGCTCGGCCAACCACGGCACGTCGTCGACCGGCAGGTCGACCACCAGGGCGACGGTCACCCGATCGACGTCCCGCGCCTCACCGAGGATCTCCCCGACGGCCCACAGCTCCACCACCCGCAGCGGGTGGATCGCCCCCGACAGGCCCGCCAGCTCACCGCACTTGGCCGCCAACTCCTCGACGTGCCGCACCGCCCGTGACCACTTCACGCGACCATCCTCACCCATCCGGGGGCGTCGGCAGGTGCGGCCCTCACCGCCGACCGGTCAGCACGGACACGTGGACGTGCTCCGCGAACGGCGCGTGCGGTTCCACCGCGCGCCGGATCAGGCCGGTGAACCGCGCGCGTTCCGCCGACGCCGGGAGCCGGTCCTCGGGCAACGCGGAGAGCACACCGCCCACAATGGACTCCACGTCCAGCGTGCCGGTGTAGTCGACGCCGTGCACGTCGCCCCGGAACCCGGCCGCGACCAGGCTGTCGCGGTATCGCCGCAGGCTCTCCTCGTCGGTTCCGCACGCGTTGCCGACACGCGTGCCGAACCACTGTTCCAGGCACTCGCGCAACGCCCGTGACCAGTCGGCGTCCTGCAGCCACAGCGGTGTCCCGTTCGCCAGCACCGCCACGCCTCCCCCTGGCCTGACCAGCGGGAAGAGTGCGTGGAACAGCTCGTCGTACCGCATCCAGTGCAGGGCTTGGCCGATGGTGACCGCGCCGACCGACCCGTCGCCGAGCAGGGCGCGCAACGCGGGCACGTCCGCGTCCGTGCCGATCACCCACGTGAGGTTCGACAGGCCCTGCTCGGCGGCGGCGCGGCGGGCGTGGGCCAGCATGTCCGGTTCCGGGTCCACGCCGACGACGGCGCGGAGCCGTGCCGCGAGGGGCAGCGCGAGCTGACCCGTCCCGCAGCCGAGGTCGACCGCCGTGTCGTCTGCGGTGAGCCCGAACGCGCCCGCCACCGCGTCGATCGCCTCCGGCGGGTAGCCGCGCCGGTAGCGGTGGTAGTAGTCGGCCACCTCGCCCGCGAATCCCAGTGCCATGCCGACCAGGGTGCAGGCGAACACCGTCCCGAGGACAGCGGTTGCGCTCTCAGCGCACCGACCGAGTGGTCCGGGTCAGGTGTTCGGCGACGGGTTCGGCGGGGGGTTCGGCGAGTTGTCCACAGCCCGGCGAGCGGGCCGCCGCCGCTCTCCCGCCGCTCGGTATGTTCGCCGCATGGAGCAGGTGGTGGAGATCTACACCGACGGCGCGTGCAGCGGGAACCCCGGACCGGGCGGCTGGGGCGCGGTGCTGCGGTACGGGGCGCACGAGCGGGATCTGTTCGGTGGGGAGTCGGCGGCCACCACCAACAACCGGATGGAGCTGATGGCCCCGATCCGGGCGTTGGAGACGCTGCGGAGGCCGTCCGTGGTGCGGATCTACACCGACAGCACGTACGTCCGCAACGGCGTGCTGTCGTGGATGACGAAGTGGAAGTCCAACGGGTGGCTCACGTCCGCCCGGCAGCCGGTCAAGAACGTCGACCTGTGGCAGCGGCTCGACGCCGCCACCGCGCCGCACGAGGTCGAGTGGCACTGGGTGAAGGGGCACGCGGGGCACCCCGAGAACGAACGCGCGGACCGGCTGGCGGTCCGCGGCGTCCGGGCGGCGATGGAGTCAGATCTGCGGGCAGACGTCGTACATGACGCCGAAAAGGCGGGAGGACTCGGGTGACGGTCCGGGAGGGAGGTCGAAGTAGCCCTTGGCGGCGTCCACGCACTCGGTGAGGAGGTCGTGCTCGGCGGTCAGGGTCGTTTCGCGGGATCGGGTGGTGTCGAGGGTCCGGTCGGCCTCGGCCTGCTGCGCGGTCACGTCGGCGAGGGCGCGTTCCCTGTCGGCGCGGGTGGCGGTGGTGCGGTCGAGTTCGGCGCGCTCGCTCGCGTAGAGGGCGGTGAAGACGCCCGCGACGACGGCGAACACGACGGCCAGGGCTGTCAGGACGACGATCGGCACCCGGCCGCCCGAGCGCGTGGCGCTCGGCTGGCGCATCTCCGGCTGGAACAGGTTCGGCGGGAACTCGGGGTGCGGCGGGTACGGGTGCTGTGCCGGATGCGCCTCGGCAAGCTGCGGTCCGGTGGCCCAGGGCGCGGGCTGCGGTTCGGTGCCCCACGGCGCGGCGGCGGGCTGCTGGTCGACGGCGGGCTGATCCGCCGACGCCGACGTCGGCGCCGGCACGGGTGGGGTGCCGCGGTGGTTCGGTTCGGGCGTGGTCATTCGATCCCCCTGGCTCAGCAGTGTTCCGTGGCGCGGGCGACGGCGGGCCCGAGGGCCGCGTCATCGTCGTCCCGGGCGGCGATGATGGAGTCCTTGGCCGGCTCGGCGCACTCGCGCAGCTCGGCGTTCTCGGCCTCCAGCGTGGAGATCCGCCCGGCGACGGCCTCGGTGGACGTCCTGGTCTCCTCCAGCCGGTCCTGCGCCCCGGTGAGCGACCGGCTGGTCTCGTCGAGGCGCCGGACCTCCAGCCCGAGGTCTTCCCGCGCGCCGAGGAACAGCACGATCGCCAGCACCGACGCCCCCGCCAGCAGCACGGCGAGCGCGCTCAGGACCACGACCGCGGCCCGTGGCCCGGCCGGGGCGGGCGGCGGCGGAGTCGGCTGCACGTGGTCGGTCATATCGCCCTCTTTCGGTTGAGATGGCCCGAAAGTTAGGGACGCGGCGTCGCCGTGGCCACGGGCGCGCGGCCGGGCGCTCCCGCCACCTGCCGGGAACCGCCCTGATCGTTTCCCCGGACCGGCCCGGTCCGGGGAATTCCGGGGCCTCCGGGGACCGGCCTCCGGGAGACCGACGCGGGCGGCTCCGGGGACCGGCGCGGGCGGCTCCGGGGACCGGCGCCGGGCTACAGCCAGCCGTTGTCGTGCGCGGTGAGGTAGGCCTCGGACCGGCTCGCCGCGCCGAGCTTCGCCACCGCCGCCGACAGGTAGTTGCGTACCGTCCCGGCGGACAGGTGGGTCTTCCGCGCGATCACCGCCACCGGCGTGTCGTACTCCGCCAGCCGCAGCACCTCCAGTTCGCGCGGCGTCAGCGGGCACGGCGGCGTGGTCAGCGCGTCCGCCGCCAACGCCGGGTCGACGTACCGGGCGCCGCCGTGCACCCGCCGGATCACGTCCGCCAGCGTGCCGCCCGGCGAGCCCTTCGGCAGGAAGCCCTTGGCCCCCGCCGCCAACGCCCGCTGGAGGTGCGGCGGCTTGCCGCGCCCGGTCAGGATCACCACCGCGCACCCCGGCAGGGCCTCGGCCAGCTCGGCGGTCACCTCGAAGCCGTCCAGCGACGGCATCTGGAGGTCCACCACGGCGACGTCCGGCCGGTGCGCCAGGGCCGCGCGCACCGCCTCCCGCCCGTCCGCGGCCTGGGCGACGACCTCCAGGTCCGGCTCCAGCCCGAGCAGCGCCGCCACCGCGACGCGGATCAGCTCCTCGTCGTCGGCCAGCAGCACGCGGATCACGACCGCACGGTGGCCACGAGCGTGAACACCCCGTCCTCCTCCCCCGCGCGCACCGACCCGTCCACCGCCGCCAACCGCTCGGCCAACCCGCTCAACCCCGACCCGCCCGACCCCGACCCGCTTAACCCCGACCCGGCCGACCCGGACCCACCAGACCCGGACCCACCAGACCCCGCCCCGCCCAGCCTGGACCCGTTCGCCGGCACGCCGATCGCGCCGTCGTTCGCCACGGTCAGCCGCACCTCGCCGGCCTCGACCACGACGTCGATCGTGCACCACCGCGCCCGGCTGTGCCGCAGCACGTTCGTCCCCGCCTCCCGCAGCGCCCACGACAGCTCCCGCGCCGCCGGGGGCAGCTCCGCCGGAACCGACACCGTGCACCGCACCCCGGACGAGGTCAACACCTGCTCGATCGCCGACGCCTGCTCGGCCAGCTCCACGGTCCGGTACCCGTGCACGGCCTCCCGCAGGTCCGCCAACGCCGCCGCGGCCAGCGCCCGCACCTCGTCCGCCTCCGCACCGGCCCGCTCCCCGTCCGCGACCGCCAGCCGCGACGCCAGCTCGGCCTTCAGCGCGATCACCGTCAACCGGTGCCCGAGCAGGTCGTGCACGTCCCGCGCGAACCGCAGCCGCTCCTCGATCACCGCGAGCCGGGCCCGCGCCTCACGCCCCTGCTGCGCCTGCACCACCAGGTCCCACAGCCACACCGGCAGCACGTGCATCAACGCCAACCCGACACCGACCACACCGGTGATCACCAACGCGCGCAACGGTTCCGGCGACACCGCCACGGCCACCGCGACCACCACCGGGGCCGCCGCCCACCACCACCGCCGCACCAGCACCGGGGCCGTCCCGACGAGCGCGGCGCCGACCCACGCCCAGGTGTCCCACCGGCCCGCCGCCACCGGCGCCAGCAACGGCACCGACAGCAGCGTCGCCACGGCGACGGCGACGTCCCACCGCCGCCGCGCCACACCGGGCGTCACGGTCGCGTACAGCACTCCCACGTAGGCGACGCCGAACACGACCACGCCCACCAGCCCGGCCACGACCCACCCGGGCCGGGTCTCCAGCAGCACGCCGATCCCCGGCCCGACCAGGCTCGTCGACCACGCCACGCCCAGCGACACCAGCGTGAGCGCCCGCGCCCGCCTCATCACGCGCTGCACCCCCATCGCGACACGTTCCTCACCATGCCAGGGACACCCCGACGAACGCGTCCACCACGGCGCACGCCAGCGAGTACCACGTCGGCACGACCAGCCTGGCGCGGAAGTGGACGAGGTCCCACCCGGCGTGCGCGAGCCAGCCCGCCGCGACCAGGTAGCGGCCGACGTCGGGGTCCACCAGCAGCGCGATGCCCGCGACCGCGCCGAACCCCGCCACGCCCGCCACCTGGGCCCACATCACCTTGGTGCGGCGCAGCTCGCCCCGCAGCAGCACGGCGACGAGGTAGACCAGGGCGCACGCGACCAGGCCCCACGTGCCGAAGCCGGTCCACTCGCCGTTGTCGTCGGCGACGATCACGATGCCCAGCGCGGTCGACACCACGAGGGAGACGATCGAAGAACGTTTCATGGGGACCACGTTGCGGCCGGCGGCGCACAACCCCCACCCACGCGGTGTCACCGGACAACCGTGCGATTCACACGGTCAGGTGGTGAAGACGGGCGCCAGCCTCCGCATGCCCTCGGCGATCTCGGCGGTGGTGTTCGTGGTGAACGACAACCGCAGCGTCGACCGGTCCGGCTCGGCCGCGTAGAACGGCGCGCCGGGCACGAACGCCACGTCCCGCTCCAGCGCCGACGTGATCAGCGACCCCGTGTCGACGTCGCCCGGCAGGGTGACCCACACGAACATCCCCCCGTCCGGGTCGCTCCACCGCGCGCCGTCCGGCACGGTCGACGGCAGCGCCGCGACCAGGGCGTCCCGCCGCTCGCGGTAGGCCGCGCACAACGTCCGCACGTGCGCGTCCAGGTCGTTGGCCCTCAGGTACGCGGCGGCGGCCGCCTGGTCGATGGTGGACGTGTGCAGGTCCGCCGCCTGCTTCACGATCACCAGCCTGCGCATGATCGACGCGGGCGCGCGCAGCCAGCCCAGCCGCAGTCCCGGCGCGCCGACCTTGGAGAAGCTGCCCGCGTACAGCACGCGGTCGCTCATCGTGGCCAGCGCGGGCGCCGGCTCGCCGCGGTAGCGCAGCTCGCTGTACGGGTCGTCCTCGACCACCCACAGGCCGTGCCGGTCGGCGAGCGCGGCGATCTCGGCGCGCCGCCCGGCGCTCAACGTCCGGCCGGTCGGGTTGGCGAACGTGGGCACGAGGTACAGCAGCTCGGGGCGTTCCCGCTCGATGACGTCGGCGAGCGCGGCCGGGTCCATGCCGTGCTCGTCGCCCGCGACGGGCACGATCCGCGCGCCCGCGAGCTGGAAGCACTGGAGGGCGGCGAGGTAGGTGGGCTGCTCGACGGCGACGACCGCGCCGGGTTCCAGCAACGCGGTCACGACCAGCGTCAACGCCTGCTGCGAACCGGTGGTGACGAGCAGGTCGGGGACGTCGGTGGGCAGGCCGCGGCGGGTGAGCCGGTCGGCGACGAGGGCGCGCAGGTCCGCGTCGCCCTCGGTGGGCGCGTACTGGAGCGAACGGCGGGACAGCGCCTGGTCGAAGGCCGTGCGCAGGCCCTCGACGTCGAACAGCTCGGGCGCGGGCAGGCCGCCCGCGAACGAGATGACCTCGGGGCGGGCGGTGAGGGCGAGCAGGTCGCGGACCGGCGACCCCGTGAACGTGCGCGGCATGGGGCTCCTCGAATCATCGAGCGGAAGAGTTCACGCGGTCGTGCCACGCAGGAAAGGGGCTGCACTGGGGTCGAGGCGCCGAAGTCCACCTTACCGGGTGACGATGTGGCGGTGGACCTGGAAGCGCATCGCGTGGAGCTGACCGGTTACTGCTACCGCATGCTCGGCGGGCCGTTCGAGGCCGAGGACGCCGTGCAGGAGACGTTCGTGCGGGCCTGGCGGACGTTCGACCCGGAGCGCGGGCGGCTGCGGACGTGGCTGTACTCGATCGCCACGAACGTGTGCCTCGACATGCTGCGCAGCGCGCAGCGGCGGGCGGTGGCGATGGACCTGACGTCGCCGGCCGCCGTCGGCACGCCGCTGGGCGAGCCGCTGCCGGACGGGGCGTGGGTGCAGCCGGCGCCGGACGCGCGGGTGCTGCCGGCGGACGAGGTCGCCGTGGGCCGGGAGACGGTGCGGTTGGCGTTCGTGGCGGCCCTGCAGCACCTGCCGCCACGTCAGCGCGCGGTGCTGATCCTGCGGGACGTGTTGTGCTGGAAAGCGTCCGAAGTGGCCGCGTTGCTGTCCACAACGGTCGTTTCGGTGAACAGCGCGCTGCAACGCGCACGGGCCACGCTCGCCGACCGCAAGCCCGCGCCGTTGCAGCCGTTCGACCGGGGGTTGCTGGAGCGGTACGCGGCGGCGTTCGAGCGGCACGACGTGGAGGCGCTGGTGGCGCTGCTGCACGAGGACGCGACGATGAGCATGCCGCCGTTCGCGTGGTGGCTGCGCGGGCGGGCCGACATCGCGACCGCGCTGTCCTTCGGCGACAGCGGGTGCGAGACGGCGCGGCTCGTGCCGACGTGGGCGAACGGCGTGCCCGCGTTCGGCCAGTACCGGCCGGACGAGCAGGGCGTGCACCGGCCGTTCGCGCTGGTCCTGGTGGAGTTCTCGGGGGACCTGGTGATCGGCTCGACCACCTTTTTGGGTGATCATCTGTTCGAACTCTTCGGTTTGCCGGTGATTTTGTCGGACCCCTCCCGTACGAGTGGGTGAGGACTACCGGAGGGGGATGACCATGTACGAGATCGTGGCCGGCGTGCGCACCTGGTACGAGGTGCGGGGCGAGGGCGAGCCGCTGGTGCTGCTGCACGGCGGGTTCAGCGATTCGCGGGACTTCGAGCCGAACCTGGCGCGGCTGGCGGACCGCTTCCGCGTGTACCTGGTGGACCGGCGGGGCCACGGGCGGACGCCGGACGTGCCGGGGCCGGTGTCGCCGGACGTGCTGGCGGGCGACGTGGTCGCGTTCCTGGAGCACGTGGTCGGCGGGCCGGCGCACCTGGTCGGGTACAGCGCGGGCGGCGTGGTGGCGTTGGGCGTGGCGCAGCGGCGGCCCGACCTGGTGCGCAGGCTGGCGGTGCTGAACTCGGCGTTCGGCAAGGACGGGTGGCTGTTCCTGCCGCAGCCGGGCGGCGGGCTGCCGGCCGAGGTCGCCGACCGGTACGCCGAGGTGTCGCCGGACGGCCGCGACCACCTGCCGGTCGTGGTGGAGAAGTTCGCCCGGGCGGCGCACGACCCGGAGGTGGTCGACCTGGCCGCGATCACCGCGCCGACGCTGGTGCTGGGCAGCGACGACGACATCGTGCGCCTGGAGCACACGGTCGCGCTGTACCGGGGCATCGCGGACGCGCAGCTGTGCGTGCTGCCGGGCACGTCGCACCTCATGCCGTTCGAGCGGCCGGACCTGTGCGCGTCCCTGGTGGCCGACTTCCTGACCACCACCCCGAGACCGCTCATGCCGATCCGCCGGGCGGAGGTGGTCGCCTGATCCCAGACGCCCGACGCGACGCGGTGCGACCGCCTCGGGTTGACAGCGCATATGCCGTGGTGGCTATATTGCCATTATGGCATCTACGTTCGCCGTGCTCGCCGACCCGCACCGGCGGCAGATCCTCGACGTGCTGCGGGACGGTGAGCGGCCGGTCAACGACCTGGTCGACGGGTTGTCGGTGAGCCAGCCGACGGTGTCCAAGCACCTGAAGGTGCTGCGCGAGGCCGGGTTGGTCGAGGTGCGCCGGGACGCCCAGCGCCGCCTCTACCGGCTGCGGCCGGGGCCGTTGGCCGAGGTCGACGCGTGGCTCGCGCCGTACCGGCGGATGTGGGAGGACAGCCTCGACGCGCTGGAGCGCCGACTGGACGAGGTGGACGGATGAGCGCCGAGCTGAGGCGGATCGACGGGAAGCCCGTGCTGCGGTTCGAACGGGTGCTCGCGCACCCGCGCGACAAGGTGTGGCGGGCGGTGACGGAACCGGGCGAGCTGGCGCACTGGTTCCCGGCCGAGGTGGCGATCGACGGGCGCGCGATGACGTTCTCGTTCCCCGACGAGGTCACCACCGGCGAGGTGCTGGAGTTCGACCCGCCCGCCGTGTTCGCGTTCCGCTGGAACACCGACGTGCTCCGGTTCGAGCTGCTGCCGCACGAGCGCAGCTGCCTGCTCGTGTTCACGCACGTCCTCGGCGACGAGCTCGGGGCCGGGCGCAACGCGGCCGGCTGGGACACGTGCCTGGCCGGTCTCGAAGCCCGGCTGGACGACCGGCCGGTCGAGCCGCCCGCGGCGGTGCTCGGGGCGATGGAGCGCTACGTCCGGGAGTTCGGGCTGGACGAGGGCCGGTTCGACGGCCGCGTGGTGCGGTTCGTCCGCGACCTCGTCTGGCGCCCGCTGGACGAGGTGTGGGCGCTGCTCACCGAGGGCGGGGACGGCGTGCCGACCCGTGCCGCCAACCCGGACGTGCCGGCGGGCCCGGTGGTCGAGCGCACGCCCCCGCGCGTGCTGGGGTTCGACTCGCCCACCGGCCGGGTGCGGTGGGAGTTCCGGCACGACCCGGACCGCGGCACGACGGTGGAGCTGACGCACGCGCTCGCCGACCCGGCGTTCGCGCCGCGGGCGCCGGCGGCGTGGCACGCGCACCTGGAGCTGTTCTTCGCGGCCACGTTCGGCGAGGTCCGCGGGTGGCCGGAGGACCGGGTCGCCGAGCTGGAACGGCGCTACGCGAGCAGCTGAGCGTCCAACCGGGCCAGGTGGTCGCGCCCGAACGGGCCGTTCTCCAGCCCGTCCACCAGCACCGCGGGCAGGTCGGCGCGGATCTCGGCGGAGCGTGAGGCGGCGGCCAGCGCGACGGTCGCGACCGTGTCCACGTCACCGGTGAAGGCGACGCACGTCCGCAGCACCCCGCTGAGCGAGTCGCCGGACGCCAGCGCGGTCAGCGCCGCGCGCACGCTCATCACGCCCTTCGACCCGACCTTGCCCGTCCACGGCCGCGCCCACACGTCCGAGCCGAGCCGGTCGGCGATCCACGCGCCGACCTCCGCGACCGGCCCGAGCCCGTGGTGGCAGTAGTGCACGGCCAGGGCCGCCGCCCGCGCCGCCGCGACACCGTCCGGCGTGTCGTGGGTGACCTTGGCCTGCACGTCGGTGTGGTGCAGGACGTCGGCCGCGGTGGGCAGCAGCCCGGCCGGCGCGGCACGCATCGCCGCGCCGCTCTTGTCGCTGTCCGGGCGGATGCGCGCGAGGAATTCCGCCCCCGTGCGCACGGTCCCCGGGAACGCGTGGAACCCGGAGGCGTATCCCTCGCGCGGGTCGCGGTGGAACGCCGTCACGAATGCCGACGCCACCGCCTCGGGGGTCCACGGCTCGCCGGACACCCGCAGTTCCGCGAGCGCCAGCGCCATCTGCGTGTCGTCGGTGTAGGAGCCGGGGCGGATGCCGTGGTGGCGGGGGTGCCGGACGTACCCGGCGAGCGTGTTGTGCGTGGTCACGAAGCGGTGGTCGGCGTACTCGAAGCCCGCGCCGTACGCGTCCCCGACCGCCAGTTCGACAAGCATGACGCGCACGTTATAACCGATTCGATATATCCCTTTTCACCCGGTCGGGTGGTACGAACATCGTGACCCAAGACACCCCTGTGCGCGAGAAATCGCGTGTCTTCGGAAACGAGGAACCTTGCGAATCACCAGGTTGATCCCTGCGCTCGCAGCCGCGTTGTTCTCCCTGCTCGCCCTCGTCCCGTCGGCGTCGGCGGCGCCCGCGAACGAGGGCGGCGTGTCGCCGTACATCATCGGCGGCAGCTACGCGAGCAACGCCCCGTGGGCGGCCCGGCTGTTCTCCAACGGCCGGCAGACGTGCTCCGCGACGATCATCGCGCCGACGTGGATCCTGACCGCGCGGCACTGCGTCAGCGGCGGCGGTCTGTCGTTCCGCATCGGCAGCCTCGACCAGACGTCCGGCGGCACCCTGGCCAACGGCGTCCAGACCTACAACCACTCGGCGGACCTGTCGCTGGTCCGGCTCGACCGCTCCGTGTCCGCGACCTACGCCCGGCTCGGCCAGCCGGGTTCGGTCACCGTCGGCCAGAACGTGCAGGTCTACGGCTGGGGCGCGACGTCCCAGTGCGGCTCGGAGATCAACTGCCAGTCGCAGTACCTGAAGGTCGCGAACGTGACCGTCACCGGCGGCTGCACCGACGCCTACGGCGGCTCGGCCATCTGCGCCCGCCGCGGCGACGGCATCACCGCGGGCGGCGACTCGGGCGGCCCGATGATGGCGAACGGCGTGCAGGTCGGCGTCGCGTCGACCAGCGACCGGCAGACCACCACCGCGTACACGAACGTGACGCGGTACCGGTCGTGGATCCAGTCGATCGCCGGGGTCTGAGCCGGTACCGGAACACCCTGGACCAGCCCGCTCGCGCGAGTGTCACGACACGCCCCAGTCGCGCGAGCGGGCCACCAGGCGACAGCGCGGCGCCGAGCCCACGGCCGGCGCCGCGCTCGCTCTCTAGTCCACTGTGGACTTCACCCGTCGGGTGCCGGAAGCGTTGTCGTAACGGGAGCGCGCGGACCGGATGGCGTCCTCGTGCGCCAGCACCCACCGTCCCAACGGGACGACCAGGTCCAGCAGCGAACGGCCGAGCGCGGTCGCCCGGTACTCCACGCCGGCGGCCTTGCCGGGCCGCACCTCCCGGTCGACCAGGCCGTCGCGCTCCAGCTGCCGGAGCGTGCGGGTGAGGATGCGGCGGCTCAGGTCGTGCACCGCGCGGTCCAGCTCGTTGAAGCCGTAGGGGCGTTCGGCGAGCAGCCCCAGCACGAGCAGGCTCCACTTGTCGCCGACCCGCGTCAGCACGTCGCCCACCGGGCAGGCGGCGCGGTCGGCCGTGGTGACCGGCACCGGGACCAGTGACATGGATGTGCCTTCTTTCGTGTCGTCGCGGCGCGCACCACGCTTCAGGTTATGGCGAACACCGTGATCACGGGCGGCACCAACGGGATCGGGAAGGCGCTGGCGGCACGGCTGGCGCGGGAGGGGCACCGGGTGGCGGTCGTGGGCCGCTCGGCCACCGCGCCGGAGGGCGTCGAGCTCGTGCGCGGCGACCTCGGCACGGTGGCGGGCACGCTCGCGGTGGCCGACGAGCTGGCGGCGCGGTTCGACGTGGTCGACCACCTGGTGCTCGGCGCGGGGCGGTTCAGCCGCCGCCGGGTCGTCACCGCCGACGGGCTGGAGCACACGTTCGCGTTGCACGCGGTGAGCCGGTTCGTGCTGGTGGAACGGCTGCTGCCGGTGGTGGAGCGGTCGGCCGCGCCGGTCGTGGTGAGCGTGTGCGGGGTGGCCGGGCCGCGCGGTCCGGGCATCCGGTGGGACGACCTGGCGCTGAGCCGGCGCTACCGCGCGTTCGCCGCGGTGAGCCAGGCGTCGCGGGCGGCCGACCTGCTCGGCGCGGGCTTCGCCGACCGGCACCCGGGCAGCGCCGTGCGGTACGTGCTGCACAACCCGATGTTCGTGGACAGCGGTCTCGGCGCGCAGGTCGGAGGACTGCGCGGCAAGGCGCTGGACGTGGTGGCGCGGCGGTTCGCCAGGTCGGTGGACGACGCGGCGGACCAGGTGCGCCGGTTCCTGGCGGACCCGCCCACCGCGCCGCTCACCGCGTCACGCGCCGGCGCGTTCGTCCCCCTCGACCGACCCGAGTTCGACCGCGCCACCGCCGCCCGGCTGCACGCCGTGCTCGACGCGATCACCGGCCTCGGCCGCGCCTGAGCGCCGTCTCACCGGACCACGCGGAACCGCAGGTGCACCACGTCGTCCGAGTCGGTCACCTCCAGCTTCTCCAGCTCGGTGGGGCGCAGGCCGTCCAGCAGCCGCGCGCCCGAGCCGAGCAGCACCGGCACGAGCTGGAGCCGGATCTCGTCGACCAGCCCGGCGCGCAGCACGTGCCGGGCCGAGTCCGCGCCCGCCATGACGAGCACGTCCTTGTCCCCCGCCGCCGCGCGGGCCTGGCCGATCGCGCTCTTCGGCCCGTCGGTGACGAACGTGAACGACGCGGACTCCATCGCCAGCGGCGGACGTCCCTCGTGGGTCAGCACGAAGCTCGGCACCGGGAACGGCGTGTCCCGCCAGTACCGGAGCCCCAGGTCGAACGTCCGCCGGCCCAGCACGACCGCGCCCACCGACGCGGCGAACGCGGCGTCGCGGTCGGAGCCCTCGGCGAACAGCCAGCGGTGCAGCCGTTCACCGCCCTCGCCCATCGGGTGGTCGTCGCCCACGTTCGGCCCCGCGCTGTACCCGTCCAGCGACACGGAACCGTTCAGCACCACTTTGCCCACGTCATCCCCCAGTGAACTCGGCGCGCACACCCAGCAGGCGCACGGCGCGCGCGTCGTCGAACCGCGCCAGCGCCGCCAGGGCCGCGTCCTCGATCGGTTTCCCGTCCATTGTCGGCACTTCCAGGGCGACGCCCCGCGTGGCGGTGAAGAACGGCGCGAACCGCACCTTCACCACCACCCGGGCCGCCGGCCTGCCCTCCGCCCGCACGTCCTCCACCACCCGCCGCGCCAGCGCGCGGACCTGGTCGCGGATCTCCGCCGGGTCCGTCAGGTCCTGTTGGAACGTCGTCTCGCGGCTGCGCGACTTCGCCACCCACGGCGTCGCGGTGACGACCGGGTCGCCCGCGCCCAGCGCGAGCTGCCGGAAGTGCGGCCCCATCGCCGGGCCGAACCGGGCGGCCAGCTCCGCCGGGTCGGCGCGGGCCAGCTCCGCGACCGTGCGGATGTCCAGCGACGCCAGCTTGGCCGCCGTGCGCGGGCCGACGCCCCACAACGCGGAGACCGGCTTCCCGGCCATCACCTCGACCCAGTTGTCCCTGGTCAACCGGTAGACGCCGGCCGGTTTCGCGAACCCGGTGGCGAGCTTCGCGCGCAGCTTGTTGTCGCCGACGCCGACCGAGCACTCCAGCCCCGTCCCCGCCTTCACGGCCCGCCGCACGGTGTCCGCCAACGCCTCCGGGTCGTCGGTGCGGGCGCCCAGGAACGCCTCGTCCCAGCCGATCACCTCGACCACCACGGGCAGTTCGCGCAGCACGTCCATCACGTGCGCGGACACCTCCTCGTAGGCGGGCGCGTCGGACGGCAGGAACACCGCGTCCGGGCAGCGCTTCTTCGCCAGCCGCAACGGCATCCCCGAGTGGACGCCGAACTCCCTCGCCTCGTAGGACGCGGTGGCCACCACGGCGCGTTGGTCCGGGTCGCCGGCTCCTCCGACGACCACCGGTCTGCCGCGCAGCTCGGGCCGGCGCGCGACCTCGACCGCCGCGATGAACTGGTCGAGGTCGACGTGCAGGACCCAGTCCTGTTCGGACACGTCCGCCAGTATCACCGCGCGACGCCGTTCGCGTGCGGCGATCCGAACACCGCCCGGGCGGTGCCACGCCGCCCGGTCCACGGGAGACGGCCCGGCCGGCCCTCTCCACGCGAGACCGCCCCGTTTCGCGTGACCGCCGTTCGTGACACGATCAAGACGTGCCGACCAGCCCCCGTGACCGCGACGAGCAGGGCAGGGCCCGCAACGCGCGACCGCGCGACGGGCTCGGCCGACCGCTGCCCTACGGCCTGCCCGGCGTCGAGCGCCAGCCGGAAGGCGTGCCGCGCACGCCCGGGGAGGCGTTGACCGAGGCGCAGCGGCTGCTGGACGTGGGCCGGCCGTTCCACGCGCACGAGGTGCTGGAGGACGCGTGGAAGGCCGCGCCCGAGCCGGAGCGGGAGCTGTGGCGCGGGCTGGCGCAGCTGGCCGTGGGCCTGACCCACGCGGCACGCGGCAGCGCGGCGGGCGCCTCGTCGCTGCTGGCCCGCGGGGTCCGCAACATCTCGCCCTACCTCGACGACCCGCCGCACGGGGTCGACGTGGCGGGCCTCGTGGCCTGGGCCGCGTCGGGCGTCGGCGTACCGCGACTCACGAGGGGTTCGTAACGTGGTGATCAGGCCCTACCGGGAATCCGACCGCGACGCCGTCGGCGACATCTGCGTGCGCACCGCGGACGCGGGCGGCGACTCCCGGCACCTCTACCCCGACCTCGAGCTCATGCCCACGATCTTCGCCTGGCCGTACACGGACCTGGAGCCGTCGCTGGCGTTCGTCGCGGACGACGGCGAGCGCGCGGTCGGGTACGTCATCGGCACCGCGGACACGCCGTCGTTCGTGTCCCGGTTCGAGTCGGAGTGGCTGCCGAAGGTGTCCGACCGGTACCCGCCGGTCGACCGGCCCGCCACGCCGACCGACGAGATGGTGTGGTTGCTGCACCACCCGCGCCGCATGGTCGTGCCGGAGCTGGCGGACTACCCGGCGCACCTGCACATCGACCTCCTGCCGGAGCACCAGCGCTCCGGGCACGGCCGCGCGCTCATGACGGCGTTCCTCGGCGCGCTGGCGTTCCAGGGCGTGCGCGGCGTGCACCTCGGGATGCTGACGATCAACACGGCGGCGCGCGCGTTCTACGACCGGCTGGGGTTCCACGAGATCGCCGTGCCGGACGCGGGACCGCTCACCTACCTCGGGCTCGAAGTTGGGCCGAACGCCTGCTTGGAGGACTCCGCGGCGGGGTAACTGGTGGTCATCCTCATCCCCACCTGGAGGCTTCCGTGCTAGCGATCATCGCCGCGGTCATCTTCGGCCTCGCCCTGCTGCTCGACCTCGCCAACGCCTCGCTCGGCACCGTGCTGGACGGCGGCACGCTGCTGCTGGCCGGTTTGCTCTGCGTGGCGCTGCACCTCGCCGGTGTCGGCGCCGGCGCCCGGTCGCTCAGCTTCCGGCGTCGCCGCCGCTGACCCGTTCCCCCGCCTCGCCGCCGGGTGCGGGCGGCGTCCCGGGTGGACAATCGGCCGGTGGACGTGTCCGCCCGCCGTGTCCTCCCGCCGCCGCCCGACGTGGTGGCGCGGTACGCCATGGACTGGCGGCACGACCACGAGTGGACGCAGGGCATCAAGCGGGCCGAGCTGACCGCGCCCGCGCCCGGTGGCGGGTTCGGCGTCGGCGCGGAGGTGACGCGGACCGCGCGCTTCCTGGGCAAGCGGATCGACTACGTGCTGCGGGTCGTGGCGCACGAGCCGCCCGGACTGCTGGAGATGACCTCGGTCGCGGGCCCGTTCCCGATGCACGTGACGTACCGGTTCGCCCCGGCGACCGGCGGCGGGACGGCGGCCACCCTGCGCGTGCGCGGTGACGCGGGCCGGCACTACCGGCTCGTCGGGCCGCTCATGGGTGGTTCGTGCGGGCGAACCTCCGCAAGGACCTCCGCGACCTGGCCCGCAACCTCGCACGCTGACCCCGACGCCGACCCGACGTTCAGCCGGCGGCGGGCGGGGCGGACAGCAGGCACGCCACGCACGGCATGCCGTCCGGCTCGGGCAGCAGCTCGGCCGCGTCCACCTCGATCCGCTCGCCGCACAGCGCGTGGAACGCGGACTGCGTGCCGTCGGGCAGCGGCACCAGGTGGCACGTCCGCTCCCACTCGCCCCTGAGACCACCGCTGCGGCGCACGAGCAGCACCGGCTCCTGGGAGGGCGGCGTCGCGCTCACGTCCGGACCAGTTCGTCATCCGACACGACGCACACGACGGCGTCGGGGGTCGCGTAGAAGTCCAGCCGGTACGGCCCGCAGCGCTGCCGGGCGTCGCCCCTGCGGACGCCCCCGTGGGCGCGGGCGCGGTCACCGGCCGCTTCGCGGGGCGGTCGCTCCGTGGGTTCCGGTTCGATCATCCTCCCATCGTGCGGGGTGACCGGTCGGTAGGGCAGCGCGGAACCCGAATCGCCACCGCCGTATGCGGAACACGCATGGGGACCGGTTCAGCGCGCGCCGCGGGCCAGTTCGGCGACGTCGCGGGAGCCCTCCCACGAACCGAGCCTGCCCAGCTCCCGCAGCACCTGCGCGGACTTCGTGGCCCGCGCGGTGTCCAGCGCGTCGTACGCCAGCGACACCGCGTGGTCGGTCTCGCCCGCGATGGCGTGCGCGTGGGCGAGCTTGGCGACGTGCACGCCCTGCTCCCACGCGCACAGCCGCCGCCACACCTGCTGCCGGACGTCCTCGTACACCTCGATGGCGCGGTTCGGCCGGCCGAGCGCCAGCCAGCTCGCCGCGCGTTCCAGCTCGAAGTGCTCCGCGGCGGAGCAGTAGCCGATCCAGTACTCGTCGTCGGACGGCGGCGTGACGCGCTCGAACTCGGCGCGCGCCTCGTCCAGGCGGTCCATGCAGGCGGCCTCGTCGCCCGCGCCGGCGAGGCCCCGCGCCTCCTGGCGCAGCGCGAGCGCCCGCACCATCGGGCTCAGGTCCTTCTCCCGGCGGGCGGCGCGGGCCAGGCCCGCCACGCGGTCCGCGTCGCCGTCGGCCTCAGCCAGCTGGGACATCCGCACGTACGAGTAGGCGACCAGGTCGCCGCTGTCCGCGGCCTGCCCCTGCTCCAGCGCACGGGCCGTCCACTGGATCGCGCCGCGCGGGTCGCCGGTCTCCTCGTGCAGCCAGCCGAGGAACTCGGCGTACGTCGCGGCGATGCCGAGCAGGTCGCGGCGCTGCTCGCCGCGGGCGGAGCGGCGCAGCCGGTCGACGAAGTCGTACAGGCCGCGGGCGGCGGACATGAGCGCGTCGGAGCCGCGCCAGTTGTGCGCGTCGTTGATGACGCGGCGCAGGACGCGCAGCCGGTTCAGCGCCTCGGCCGACACCGTGCCGCCGGGTCCGCTGAACACGGCCGCGCCGGTGATCGCGAGGAGCGAGCCGAGGTCGAGGCCGACCACGCCGCCGCCGCCGTCCGCCGCGCCCGCGAAGCCGAGCCGGTCCAGCTCGTCGGCCGCCACCGGCAGCGAGTGGTCGGCCAGGCCCAGCAGGTGCGCCGGGATGCCGAGCAGGCGCTGCAACGGGCGCAGGACGCGCAGGTCGTAGGCGATGTTGCTGCCCGACTCCAGCCGCGAGATCGCCGACTGCGAGAACCCGGCGAGCGCGCCGAGCTCGTCCTGGCGCAGGCCGTGCGCCCGCCGCGCCAGCGCCACCACCGCGCCCGGCGACCGGTCGCGCACCGCGTCGCGCACCTCGCGGCTCTCCCACAACGAGCGGGGCAGCGGCGGTAACGGCGCCTCGGGGACCACGACCGTGGGACGTCCCCCGCGCGGGTCGGTGCGATCGAGTGCCATAACCCATTCCCTTCACGACAGACCCAGCATCCTGGCACCGCTCCCAGAACTCCGCGACCGCCGTTACGGGGTGGACTCGGATCGGACAGATCGGGCGGGGCGCGGCGGCCGCGCGGATATGCTCCGCCCCGTGATCAAGGTGCTGCGGGACTTCTCGACCGGTGTCGGTCTGCTCGGCCAGGGGTTCGGACTGGTGTTCCGCTCGCCGAAACTGCTGCTCATCGGCGCGATCCCGGCCGTGGTGACGACCGCGCTGCTGATCGGCGGCGTGATCGGGCTCGCGGTCTGGATCGACGACATCGCCGCGTGGGTCACCCCGTTCGCCGACGACTGGAACGAGGGCCTGCGCGCGGCCACCCGGTTCGCCGCCGGGTTCTCGATCATCGGCGCGTTCGTCGCGATCGGACTGCTGCTGTTCACCGCCATCACGCTGATCATCGGCGGCCCGTTCTACGAGCACATCGCGGAGACCGTGGAGGACACCCACCTCGGCGGCGTGCCCGAGGCCGAGCAGGTGACGTGGGTGAGGTCCGCGGCGGTCGGCGTGCGTGACGCCGTGCTGCTCGTGGGCATCGCGATCCTGTGCGCCATCCCGCTGTTCGCGGCCGGGTTCATCCCCGTCGTCGGGCAGACCGTCGTGCCGGTGGTCGCGGTGTGCGTCAACGCGACGCTGCTGGGCATCGAGCTGACCGCCATCCCGTTCACCCGCCGCGGCCTGAAGCTCGGCGTCCGACGGCGGGTGCTGCGCAAGCGGCGGGCCGTGACGCTCGGCTTCGCCGTGCCCACCTACCTGCTGTGCCTCGTCCCGCTGGCGGCGCTGGTCGTGCTGCCGGCGGCGATGGCAGGCGGCACGGTCCTCGCGCACCGCCTGCTCCACGACCAGATCAGGTGAACGGCACCCACGCCTGACGCGCCAGCCCGTCGATCCGGCTGACCGCCACGCCCACCGCGGACACCGTCCACAGGTCGTCGCCGATCACCAGCGCCCGGCGGATGCCGGCGTCGTAGGTCGACGGCTCGTGCGCGATCGTGCCCAGCGCGGAGAACGCGCCGTCGCCGAGCCGCAGCACCAGCACGCCTCCGGCCTGCGGCGCCACCGGCTTCTCCGCGGTCGGGTACGTCTGCACCGGCAGCACCACGAGGTCGCGGGCGGGCCAGTGCAGGAACGCGTGCGGGTCGTACTCCACCTCGGACGACGCGCCCGGCAGGTGGTGGCCCGCGACCTTGGCGGGCGCGGCCGGGTCCGACACGTCGAACAGCGACACCTGCGTGCCCGTGGTGCGGCCCTGCTCGGTGGCTTCCTGGCCGACGCCGATGAGCTTCCCGTCGCCGGCGGGGTGCAGGTACGCCGAGTAGCCCGTGATCTTCAGCTCGCCCACCTTGCGCGGGTTCGCCGGGTCCGACAGGTCCAGCGTGTACAGCGGGTCGACCTGCCGGAACGTCACCACGTACCCGACCGGGCCGAGGAACCGGACGCTGTAGATCCGCTCGCCGAGGCCGAGGCCGTCGACCTTGCCGACCTGCCGGAGCACCGCGCCGTCCCGCTTCAGCACGGTGACGGCGCTCTGCGTCGCGGGCGCCTGCTCGGGGATGCCCGGCGCGTCGGCGGACGTCGTCGCCACCCGCAGGTGGCCGGCGTGCTCGGACAGCGAGTACTGGTTCAGCAGGGCGCCCGCGACCTGGCCGGACGCGACGTGCTCCGGCGGGCCGGGCCGCGACACGTCGAACTGGTGGATCGCCGTCGTCGGCGGCGCGGTCGGCGCGGTCCGCGTCATCGGCCGCAAGTGGTGGTCGTCCGCGACGTACAGCGACGTGCCCGTGCCGTAGACGGTGTCGCCGTCGGCCATGATCGTCACCGCGTCGCCGTTGCCCAGCTCGCCGGGGAAGTCGAACGTCAGCACGGACAGCATGGACGTCGCCGAGTGCTCCTCCGGGTGGCTGACCCGGTCGCACGACACCAGCGAGCCCTCCGACCGCGCGCCGCCCGCCTCGGTCAGCTCGTAGCGCGGCAGCCACGACCCGATCGGCGCGGTGGCGGCCAGTTCCCGGTTCGCGATCAGGGACTCCGCCTCGCTGCGCCCGTCCGTCGGGTACACCCACGGCAGGCGCGGCCCCGAGTGCACGACCACCCGCACCACGCCGTCGACCTGCCGGGCGTCGACGTACCGGCCGTCCACGGTGAGCGTGCCCAGGACGCGGGGCGCGCCGGCCAGGTCGACCAACGTCACCGAGGCGCCCTCGGAGTACACGTCGGTCGGCCCGTCGAGCGCGATGCCGCGCCCCGCCATGCCTCCCCCGCCGCCGACGACGAGCGCGCGGTCGCCGTGCAGCAGCAACTGGGACGCGTGGCCGCCGGGCAGGTCGAGCGTGCCGGTGACCGCGCGGGTGGCCACGTCCAGCACGCGCAGCCTGCCGTCGACAACCGTCACCAGCCGATTGCCGTCGGTCTTCACCAGGTCCGGCTCGTCGACGCCCGCCTCGTGCGCGTTGGTCTTGGAGTGCTGCGGCTCCTGGGCCGACTCGGCCGTGGCCTTCGGCACGCCGGCCGCGCGCGAGTCGGCGGCCACCTCGCCGTCCGTCGAGGCGGCGAAACCGCCTTGCTCCAGCCCGTACACGCCGACGTGCGGCGCGATGGCCTCGCGCAGCCCGGCCAGCGCGGCGTCGCACGTGTCGAACGCCACCAGGTCCACCGGCACGGCCTCGATCGGCGGCATGGTCCGCCAGTCCTCCGCCCGCGTGGGCACGGCCGAGGCCGCGCTCACCCCCACCACCAGGGCGACACCACCGAACAGCGCCGCCCGCGCGCCCCAAGGCCATCTCGTCATGTCCCCAGGACGGAGGGGAACAGGCAAAGGGTTGCCCGGGACCGGTTCGCGCCGCGCCGCGCGGGCCGGTCGGCCGTCGTCACCCGGACGTGATTGAGTAGGCCAGGACCGATTGCCCAACACCCCACTTCCCGGGGTGCAGCGACACAGGAGAGTGATATGGCCCCGAGCAAGCCCGTGGTCGAGCCGTACGAGGGCCCCGCGCCCGCCGACCTGGTGATCGAGGACATCACCGTCGGCGACGGGCCCGAGGCGGCGCCCGGTCAGCTCGTGCACGTGCACTACGTCGGTGTGTCGCACTCGACCGGCGAGCAGTTCGACGCGTCCTGGGACCGCGGCGAGGCGTTCAGCTTCCCGCTGGGCGGCGGCCGCGTCATCGCCGGCTGGGACCGCGGCGTGGCCGGCATGAAGGTCGGCGGCCGGCGCAAGCTGGTCATCCCGGCCCACCTGGGCTACGGCGACCGCGGCGCGGGCGGCGTGATCAAGCCCGGCGAGACCCTGATCTTCGTGGTGGACCTGCTCGGCGTGGGCTGACCGGGACCTGGCCCGGTTCCGGCGGTTGCCCCGTTCGGAGCATTTGACCGTGACCGGAACCGGGCCGTTCACCACTGCGTCATCCTGGTGGGACCACCGACCAGGCGTTACCGAGGGGGAGCCGCGTGCCCGAGGACATCGGCGCGTCCGAGCGGATGCTCGGGCAGTGGCAGCAGAGCATCCAGGAGAAGGCCGAGCGCTACCAGGAGATGGCCACCCGCGTTCAGGGCATGACCATTTCCGAGGCGTCGCGCGACGGTTCGGTGCGGCTCACCATCGGTTCGAACGGCATCCTGACGCACCTGGAGATCGCGGAGTCCGCGCGGGACAAGCGGATGGCCGAGGTGTCCGCCGAGGTGATGCGGACGTTGCAGCGGGCGCAGTCCCGCATCCCGGAGCTGCTCCAGCAGGCCATGACCGAGACCATCGGCACCCGCGACGAGACGGCGAACGTCCTGTTCGACGAGGCCAAGCGCACCTTCCCCGCGCCGCCGCCCGAGGACGCCCCGCCGCCGCCGGCGGTGGGCCGCGAGCTGCGGTTCGGCATCGAGGACGACGACGCGTCGCCACCGCCGCCGCCACCGCCTCGCGGCCCG
>NZ_JBHTLK010000033.1:0-40636 GCF_042678885.1 Saccharothrix hoggarensis | reverse complement strand
GCGTTCAACGAGCACTGCCTGTCGCACAAGGTGGTGGTGCGGGCGTTCGTCGGCACGGCGCTCGCGGTGACCGGGCCGAGGCTGTCCGCGCGCCGGTTCTGGCTCGGCCACGCGGCCGACGCGACCGGCAAGCTGTGGCTGGACGACGGCGCGGTGGCCGCGGTGGTGGGCCGTCGGCGGTCGTTGCTGGCGGCCGGCATCACCGGCGTGGACGGCACGTTCGAGGCCGGTGACGTGGTGGAGCTGGTCGACCCGTCCGGGCACGTGGTGGCGCGCGGCGTGGTCGGTTTCGACGCCGCGGAGCTGCCCGGCCTGATCGGCCGCAAGAGCGGCGACCTCCCGGCGGAGCAGCGCCGGGAGGTCGTGCACGCCGACGACCTCGTGCCGTTGCGGTCCTAGGGTGCCGTTGCGGTCCTAGGGTGCGGTTGCGGTCCTAGCGCAGTTCGCTGCCCTTGGTCTCGGGCATCGTGAGGATGACGACGAACGCGATGGCCGCGCCGACCGCGACGTAGACGAAGAACGTGGTGCCCGGGAGCTGCTGGATGACCAGCGGCGCGGTGCCGCCGAACAGCGCCACGGTCAGGTTGTACCAGGACCCGATGCCCAGGGCGCGCAGCTCGGTCGGGAACAGCTCGCTCATCACGGCGGGCGCGATCGACGTCATGGCCGTGTAGAGGCCGAGGCCGACGCAGAACACGACGAGCAGGTTGCCCACGCCCGGTCGGATCAGGGTGGACAGCGGCACGACGAGCACCGCCGTAGCCGCCGACCACGCGAGCAGCTGCGGTTTGCGGCCGAACCGGTCCGACAGCGCGCCCATCGGGTACTGCAGGACGATGAACAGGGCCGTGGCGATCGACAGGGCGAGGAACACGTCCACCGGGTCCGCCCCGCGCTTCGACACCGCGAACGGCGTCAGCGCGCTGAAGAACGTGTAGTAGCAGAGCGTCGAGAGCATGGTGAAGCCGACGAGCCGCCCGACCGCCTTCGGGTGCTCGCGCAGGGTCGTCAGCAGCGGGCGCTTGAGCTGCTGCGCCTTCGCCTTGTTGTGCTCGAACTGCTCGGTCTCCTCCAGGCTGCGCCGCAGCCACAGGCCGGCCAGGCCCAGCACACCGCCGATGAGGAACGGGATGCGCCAGCCGTAGGACGCGAGCTGGGCCGGGTCGAGCGAGCGGGCCAGCACGAACCCGAGCAGCGACGCCACCAGCACCGCGGTGCCGGTCGAGATGTAGAAGAACGCCGAGTACCGGCCTCGCCGTTCCGGCGGCGCGATCTCCGCCAGGTACGCCGACGCGTTGGACACCTCACCGCCCAGCGACAGGCCCTGGGCGATGCGGGCGAGCAGCAGCAGGATCGGGGCCAGCCACCCGACTTGCGCGTACGTCGGCAGGATGCCGATCGCGACCGAGCCGCCCGCCATCAGCACGATGGTCAGCAGCATCGCCGTCCGCCGCCCGCGCAGGTCGGCGAACCGCCCGAGGAGGTACCCGCCCAGCGGCCGGAAGAAGAACGCGAGCGCGTACGCCGCGAACGTGTTGATCAGCGCGAGCTGCGCGTTCTCCTTGGGGAAGATCTGCGTGGCGAAATATATGCTGAAAGTGGCATATATTGTCCAGTCGTACCACTCGATGGCGTTGCCGATGCTCGCGGCGACGAGCTTTCGGACGGGTAGGCGGTGCTGGGTCCCGATCTCCACGGCAGCCATAGGGTTGGACACAACCACAAAGCGGGCGAAGTCGGTAGATCCTTCACCGAACCCCCGGCCGTCACGCCTCGCGCGTCCGCCACTCCGCCGCCAGCAGCCCGAACAACAGGTCGTCGGTCCACTCGCCCTTGCTCCAGGTGTTCTGCACCCGGTGGCCCTCCTGGTGGAAGCCGACCCGGACGAGCAGCCGCGCGGACCGCTGGTTGCGCGCGTCGCACTCGGCCGACACCCGGTGCAGGCCGCGCTCGTCGAACAGGTGCGCCAAGACCCGCCGCACCGCCTCCGTCGCGTACCCGCGGCCCTGGTGCCCGGTCGCCACGGTGTAGCCGATGTCCGCCTGCCTGCGGTTCTCGTGGAGGTTCACGCCGACGTCGCCGACGAGGACCCCGCCCACGTCGATCGCCCACTGGAACCACCCTGGCGCGGTCGGGTCGACCCCGCCGATCTCCCGCACGAACGCCTCCGCCTGCGCCAGGGGGAACGGCGTGTCCCAACCCTGGTAGCGGGCCACGTCCGGATCGGACCGGTACGCGGCGAGCACCGGCGCGTCGGCCGCCGTGAATGGCCGCAGCACCAACCGTTCCGCCGTCAGCCTCACCTCGTCACCACCACCTCCCGGTCGTCACGCCGTCACCGCCAACGCGAACGGCAGCACGGCCGACGCGCCCGCCCGCCGCAGCAGCCGCGCGGCGACCGTCATCGTCCACCCGGTGTCCACCTGGTCGTCCACCAACAGCACCGGACCATCCACAGTGGACAGGTCCGGCACGTCGGTCTCCCGCACCAGCCCCGCCAACCGCTGCGCGCTGTTCGCCCGGTGCGTCGCCTCGCCCAGCCACACCTGGCCGAGCAGCGGCAGCCGCCCGACCGACGAGATCCGCTGCCCGAAGCTGCCGACCAGCGCCGGCCTGCTCCGCGACCCGACCGTCACCACGCCCACCGGCCGGTCCGTCCACCCCCACGCGGACAGCACCTTCACGCACGCGGCGAACACGTCCTCCGGGATCTCCTGGTCCTCCGCGCCGAACAGCGACCGCAACCGGTTGCCCCAGCCGATGTCGGTCAACCGCCCCAACGCCCGCCCCGTCGACGCGATCTCGCCCGCCGGGATCTTCCCGGACAACGACACCCCGGCCGCCGCCATCCCGGTCGGCCACATCTTGCGCGGCTCGACCTCGACGCCCGGCCGCAGCAGCCGCTCCCGCGCCGCCGACGCCGCCGCGTCCGACACCTCCACCGACGGCCGCTCGCCGGTGCAGTTGTCGCACCGCCCGCACGGCGCCGCGTGCGGGTCGTCCAGCTGCCGCAACAGGAACTCCATGCGGCACCCGTCAGTCGCCAGGTAGTCCAGCACCGCCTGCCGCTCCACCCGCCGTGCCGCCTCGATGCGCTCGTACCGCTCCGCGTCGTAGGACCACGGCTGCCCGGTCGACACCCACCCGCCGCGCACCCGCCGCACGGCGCCGTCCACGTCGAGCACCTTCAGCACCACCTCCAGCCGGGTGCGCGACAGCTCCACCACCGGCTCCAGCGCGGCCGTCGACATCGCCCGGTCGGACGGCAACACGTCGAGCACCTGCCGCACCACCCGTTCCGGCGGGAACGCCAGCGACGCGAAGTACGCCCAGATGTCCTTGTCCTCCGGGCCGGGCAGCAGCAGCACCTCGGCCCGCTCCACGCCACGGCCGGCGCGGCCGATCTGCTGGTAGTAGGCGATGGGGGAGGGCGGCGCGCCCAGGTGCACCACGAACCCCAGGTCGGGCTTGTCGAACCCCATGCCCAGCGCGGACGTCGCCACGAGCGCCTTCACCCGGTTCGCCAACAGGTCTTCCTCGGCCCGCTGCCGTTCCGCCGGGTCGGTCCGCCCGGAGTACGCCGTCACCTCGTACCCGCGCTCGCGCAGGAACGCCGCCACGTCGTCCGCCGAGGCCACGGTCAGCGTGTAGATGATCCCCGAGCCGGGCAGCCGCTCCAGCCGCTCGGCCAGCCACCCCAGCCTCGCCTCCGCCGTGGGCAGCCGCACCGCCGACAGCCGCAGGCTCTCCCGGTCCAGCGGCCCGCGCAGCACCAGCGTGTCCGTCCCCGCGCCCAGCCCGAGCTGGTCGGCCACGTCCCGCACCACGCGGTCGTTGGCCGTCGCCGTGGTGGCGAGCACCGGCACGCCGGTGGGCAGCTCGGTCAGCAACGTCCGCAGCCGCCGGTAGTCCGGCCGGAAGTCGTGGCCCCAGTCGGAGATGCAGTGCGCCTCGTCCACCACCAGCAGCCCCGCCGACGCCGTCAACGACGGCAGGACCGTGTCCCGGAAGTCGGGGTTGTTCAGCCGCTCCGGCGACACCAGCAGCACGTCGACCTCGCCGGCCGCCACCCGGTCCTGGACGTCCTGCCACTCGTCGGTGTTCGCCGAGTTGATCGTGGCCGCGTGCACGCCCGCCCGCGCCGCCGCGTCCACCTGGTTGCGCATCAACGCCAGCAACGGCGACACGATCACCGTCGGCCCCTCGCCCAGGGACCGCAGCAACGCCGTCGCGATGAAGTACACGGCGGACTTGCCCCACCCCGTGCGCTGCACCACCAGCGCCCGCCGCCGCTCGGCCACCAGCGCGTGGATGGCCGTCCACTGGTCGTCGCGCAGGACGGCCCGAGGGCCCGCCAAAGCCCTCAGCCGTTCCTCGGCCAGTTCCCGCAACGCGCTGTCGTCCATGTGCCACACCATGACAGGTGCCACCGACAATCCGGCCCCCGGTCCCGCGCCACTCGGCCACTGGATCACCCGATCGAGTGCACCGTGCCGCCGTGTCCAGCCCTGTGAGAACCTCGAAGACAGCCACGACCGGGTGACCGTAGGCTGAACGACGTGACTGATGACCTGCGCGAACAGGTGCACGCCGCCGCCCGGCGCGCCCGTGTCGCCGCCAACGAGCTCGTCCTCGCCACCCGTGAGCGCAAGGACGCCGCACTGCACGAGATGGCCGCCGCGCTGCGCACCCGCGTCGCCGAGGTGCTGGAGGCCAACGCCAAGGACCTCGAGGCGGGCCGGGCCGCCGGCCTCAACCAGGGCCTGCTCGACCGCCTCGCGCTGACCGAGGCGCGCGTCGAGGGCGTGGCCCGGGGCTTGGAGACGGTCGCCGGCCTGGCCGACCCGGTCGGCGAGGTGCTGCGCGGCTCGATCCTGCCGAACGGGCTGGAGCTGAAGCAGGTCCGCGTCCCGATGGGCGTGGTGGGCATGGTCTACGAAGCCCGCCCGAACGTCACCGTGGACGCGGCCGGACTGGCGTTGAAGTCGGGCAACGCGGCGCTGCTGCGCGGCTCGTCGTCCGCCGAGCACTCGAACACGGCGCTCGTCGCGATCCTGCGCGACGCGCTGGAGGCCGTCGGCCTGCCCGCCGACTCCGTGCAGCTCCTCCCGTGCCACGACCGCGCCTCCGTCACCCACCTGATCACCGCGCGCGGCCTGGTGGACCTGGTGATCCCGCGCGGCGGCGCGGGGCTGATCAACGCCGTCGTGCAGCAGGCCACCGTGCCGACCATCGAGACCGGCGTGGGCAACGTGCACGTGTACGTGGACGCGAGCGCGGACCTCGACATGGCCCAGCGCATCGTGCTCAACTCCAAGACCCGCCGGACGAGCGTGTGCAACGCGGCCGAGTCGCTGCTGGTGCACGCGGCGATCGCGGACGAGTTCGTGCCGCGCGTCACCGACGCCCTCCGGAAGGAGAACGTCACCATCCACGGTGACGAGCGGTTCGCGAGAGACCCCCGGGTCCAGCCCGCGACCGACGAGGACTGGGACACCGAGTACCTGTCGCTGGACATCGCCGCCCGCGTGGTCGACTCGATCGACGAGGCCATCGCGCACATCGCCGCGCACGGCTCCGGTCACACGGAGGCCATCGTGACCAGCGACCTCGCCGCGGCCCGCCGGTTCACCACCAGGGTCGACGCGGCGGCGGTCATGGTCAACGCGTCCACCGCGTTCACCGACGGCGGCGAGTTCGGCATGGGCGCGGAGATCGGCATCTCCACCCAGAAGCTGCACGCCCGCGGTCCGATGGGGCTGGCCGAGCTGACGTCGTCCAAGTGGGTGGTCTGGGGCGAGGGGCACGTCCGGCCGTCGTCGTGAGCAGGCCCCGGGACGCCGCCGCGACCAAGGCGGCGTTGCTGGAGGCGGCGACGAAGCTGTTCGGCGAACGGGGGTTCGACCGCACGACGGTGCGTGACATCGCGACCCTGGCGGGCGTGAACCAGGCCTTGCTGTTCCGCTACTTCGGCAGCAAGGACGCACTCTTCGCGACCGTGCTGGCCACGCAGAGCCGTGAGCTGCTGGAGGACTCGCCCGCCGAACGCCTGTTGCGCACCGTGCTGCTGCGCGTGATGGAGGACAAGCCGAGGCGCGAGGACCACCCGCTGTACGCGGTGCTGCGGTCCTCGCACCACGACTCGGCGGCCGACGTCGTGCGGCAGCAGCTGGGGGAGGAGTACGCGCGCGCTCTGGCGTCGCTCACGGACGCGGACGACGCCGAGCTGCGCGCGGACCTCGTGCTGGCGTGGGTGGTGGGGATCGGCGTGCTGCGCGCCGTCTTCGCCAAGCAGCCGCTCGCGGGCGCGGACCGGGAGGCGGTGGCGGAGCTGGTGACCAGGGCCGCCGCCGTCCTGCTGGAGCACACGGAAGTCGGTTGACGGTCCGTAGCGATCTGCCTACTGTCGGAAGTAAGCGAATGCTTACATGGGGGTACCGATGGAGATCAGGTCCTACCCGTTCACCGAGCCCGACGACCTCGTGCTCAACCCCACCTACCTGGAGCTGCAGCGGGACGAGCCCGTGGCGCGGGTCCGGCTGCCGTACGGCGGGGACGGGTGGCTGGCCACCCGGTACGAGGACGCCAAGACCGTGCTCGCCGACCCCAGGTTCAGCCGCGCGGCGGTGATGGAGCCGGGCGCCGACGTGCCGCGCACCCTGCCGTCCATGCCGGCGGAGGCGAACATCCTGAGCATGGACCCGCCGGACCACACGCGGCTGCGCAGGCTGGTCGCGAAGGCGTTCACGGCGCGGCGCACCGAGCAGCTGCGCGAGCGCGCCCAGGAGATCGTGGACGGGCTGCTGGACGACGTGGAGCGGCAGGGTCCGCCCGCGGACCTGGTCGAGGCGCTGGCCATGCCGCTGCCCATCACGATCATCTGCGAGATGCTCGGCGTGCCGTACGAAGACCGGGCCGCGTTCCGCGCCTGGTCGGAGGCGGCGGTGGCGATCTCCGCGTTCACGTACGACGAGATCCTCGCGGCGAACGAGTCGCTGCGGACGTACATGGCCGGCCTGGTCGAGCGCAAGCGCGTCGAGCCCGGTGACGACATGCTGTCCGTGCTGGTCGCGGCGCACGACAACGAGGACCGGCTCAGCGCCCAGGAGCTGGTGTCGTTCGGGGTGGCGCTGCTGGTCGCGGGGCACGAGACCACCGCGAACCAGATCGGCAACTTCGTCTACCAGCTGTTGCGCATGCCCGACCGGCTCGGCGAGCTGCGCGCCGACCCGTCGCTGGTGCCGGCCGCCGTCGAGGAGCTGCTGAGGTTCACCCCGCTGGGTGGTTCCGCGGGCTTCCCCCGGATCGCGACCGCGGAGGTCGAGCTGTCCGGCGTCACGATCAAGCCGGGCGAGGCGGTGTTCGTCAACAACGTCGCCGCGAACCGCGACCCCTCGGTGTTCGAGAACCCGAACGAGGTCGACTTCCACCGCGAGCACAACCCGCACATCATGTTCGGCCACGGCGCGCACCACTGCATCGGCGCCCCGCTGGCCCGGATGGAGCTCCAGGTCGCCATCGGTTCCCTCCTCAAGAGGTTCCCGTTGCTCCGACTGGACGGTGACGTCACGTTCAAGAAGGGCAGACTGATCCGTGGCCCGCAGTCGCTCTCGGTGAGGTGGTAGTCGCATGGGGAAGTGGACGATCGAACTGGACCGGGGCGCGTGCATCGGCACCGGTATGTGCACGGCCACCGCGCCGGGCCACTTCCGGTTCGAGGGAGGCACGGCCACGCCGGTCAACGAGGCCGTGGAGCCCGACGACGCGGTGGTCGACGCGGCCGAGTCGTGCCCGATGGAGGCCATCCTGGTGCGCGACTCGGACGGCTCGGTGCTCGCGCCGCAGCTCTAGCGAAAAAAGTTCCGCCGATCGCGTCATGGGTGCGTGAGCCGCGCGTCCCATGGTCGCGCGGCCCTGATTCGGGGTGGGCCGAGCGATCCGCGGAGGCGGCCTGCTCCCCCGGGGCCGCGGCCGGGAGTCGAGTGCGCGGGTGGCCTTTCGGGGAGCGACCGGCCGCCCGCGCACCACCCGAACTAGGCTCACTTCCCATGTCCAAGCGGCGTATCGGCGTCATGGGTGGCACGTTCGACCCGGTGCACCACGGCCACCTGGTCGCGGCCAGCGAGGTGCAGGCTCGGTTCGACCTCGACGAAGTGGTGTTCGTGCCGACCGGCCAGCCCTGGCAGAAGAGCGAGCGCGAGGTCAGCGCCGCCGAGGACCGGTACCTGATGACGGTCATCGCCACCGCGTCGAACCCGAGGTTCTCGGTCAGCCGGGTGGACATCGACCGGGCCGGGCCGACGTACACGATCGACACGCTCACGGACCTGAAGGTCACGCACCCGGACGCCGACCTGTTCTTCATCACCGGCGCGGACGCGTTGGAGCAGATCCTGTCGTGGCGGCGGGCGGACGACGTGTTCGACCTCGCCCACTTCATCGGGGTCACCCGACCGGGTTACGAGCTGCACGACACGCACCTGCCGCCGGGCGTGGTGTCGCTGGTGGAGGTGCCCGCGATGGCCATCTCGTCGACCGCCGTGCGCGCCCGGACGGCCTCCGGACTGCCCGTCTGGTACCTCGTCCCGGACGGTGTCGTTCAATACATCAGCAAGCGCCGGCTTTACTCGATGCCGGACTGAGCCCGGACGCCGGTACCCTCATTGACTCGTGCGGGCGTATAGGCGTCCGCCGGTGTGATGAGGAGTGACGTGGCAGCCACCGACGAGGCACGACGGTTGGCGCTGGTCGCCGCGAGCGCGGCAGCCGACAAGAAGGCGCACGACGTGATCGTGCTCGACGTGTCCGACCAGCTGGTGATCACGGACGTCTTCGTGATCGCCTCCGCCGCCAACGAGCGGCAGGTCGGCGCGATCGTGGACAGCGTTGAGGAGAAGTTGCGCGAGGCCGGCCGCAAGCCGGTGCGCCGTGAGGGCGCGCGCGAAGGTCGATGGGTCCTGCTGGACTTCGTGGACGTGGTGGTGCACGTCCAGCACTCGGAGGAGCGCAGCTTCTACGGCCTGGAGCGGCTGTGGAAGGACTGCCCGCGGATCGAGTTCGACGCCGGCGCCGGGGCCGACGAGGTCGCCGAGGCATGACCCTGAACCGGCTCGTGCTGTGGCGGCACGGTGAGACCGACTACAACGCGACCGGCCGCATGCAGGGCCACCTCGACTCGGCGTTGACCGAGGTCGGGTGGAACCAGGCGCGGTTCGCGGTGCCGGTCCTCGCCGGGTTCGCACCCGAGCTGGTGGTCGCCTCCGACCTGCACCGGGCGCGGGACACCGCGACGGTGTTCACGGACGCGACCGGTGTTCCCCTGCGGATCGACGAACGGCTGCGGGAGACCCACCTGGGCAAGTGGCAGGGGCTCACCTCGACCGAGATCGAGGCGGAGTGGCCGGGCTCGCTGGACCGGTGGCGGGCCGACGGCACCCTGGCGCCGCCGGACGGCGAGACGCGCGTGGAGGTCGCCGAGCGCGCGCTCGCCGTCGTGTCCGACGTGGACGCGGAGTTCTCCGGGACGGTCATGCTGTGCGCGCACGGCGGCCTGATCAGCGCGTTGACCGGCCGGTTGCTGGAGTTGCCGGTGGACCGGTGGGCGCTGCTCGGCGGCATCGGCAACTGCCACTGGACCGTGTTCACCCGCCGGCCGCACGGCGACGGCCGGTGGCGGCTGTCGTCGTACAACGCCGGAACCACCAGGTGAGACTGCTCGTCCTCGGCGATTCGCTGACGTTCCACGGGCCGCGAGGGCCCTTGCCCGCCGATCACCCCCGGCTGTGGCCGAACGTCGCCGCGTCGGCGCTGGGCGGGCACGCGGAGCTGGCGGCGGGGTTCGGCTGGACCGCCCGTGACGCCTGGTGGTCGCTCACCGGCGACCCCAGGGTGTGGTCGCTCCTGCCGCGCACCGACGTGGTGGTGCTGGCAGTGGGGCACATGGACACGCTGCCGTCGCCGTTGCCGACGTTCCTGCGGCAAGGGCTGCGCTACCTGCGGCCGGACGGCGTGCGGCGGCGTGCGCGGGCGGGGTACCGGGCGGTGCAGCCGGTGCTGTCGCGGGTGCTCGGCGGGCGTCCGGTGGCGTTGCCGCCGCGCCTGACCGTGCGGTACCTGGACGACTCGGTGCGCGCTGTGCGTGCTCTTGAGCCGGGTATCAGGGTGGTCGGGATGACACCCTCTGTGCACCGTTCGCCGGCTTACGGGGGCGTTCACAGTGGACGTGCGGCGGCTGAGCGCGCGCTGCGCGTGTGGGCGGCGGGCGCGGACGTGCCGCTGCTGGACGTGCCGCCGCTGGTGGGCGAGCACGTTCGGTCACGGCGTGGCAACCCGGACGGCATGCACTGGGGCTGGGAAGGCCACGACCTGGTCGGGCACGCGATGGCGGAACTGATCCGGTCCGTGGCGGTCAGCCACTCGGGTCGGGCGGAGCCGTAGTCTCGGCACTCGTGTCCACCACGATCGTCACCGACTCCACGGCGTACCTGCCCGAGGGGTTCGCCGAGCGGCACGGGATCAGGATCGTGCCGCTGCACGTCGCCGTGGACGGTCGCAGCAGGCTGGACGGCGTCGACTTCGGTCCGGTGGAGCTGGCGGCGGCACTCGGCGAGCACCGCCGGGTGACCACGTCGCGGCCGACGCCCGGCGAGCTGGCCGAGGTGTACCGCTCGGTTCTCGCGGAGGGCGCCGACTCGGTGGTGTCCGTGCACCTGTCCCGTGACCTGTCGGGCACGTGGGAGGCCGCCCGGCTGGCCGCCGAGGAGGTCGACCCGACCCGGATCAGGGTGGTCGACTCGCGGGCCACGGGCATGGGGCTGGGTTTCGCCGCGCTGGCCGCGAGTGCGGCCGGCGGCGACGGCGCGTGCGCGGAGGAAGCGGCCGCGGCGGCGGCGGCGCGCGTCAAGATGTTCTTCTGCGTGGAAACGCTCGACCACCTGCGGCGGGGCGGCCGGATCGGCGCCGCCGCGGCCCTGGTCGGGACCGCGCTGGCGGTGAAGCCGCTGCTGCACGTCGACGACGGCCGGATCGTGCCGCTGGAGAAGGTGCGCACGATGAGCCGGGCGATCGGCCGCCTGGTCGACCTGGCGGCGTCGGCGGCGGGTTCCGGGCCGGTCGGCCTGGCTGTCCACCACTTGGCCGCGCCGGAGCGCGCGGCGGAACTCGCGACCCGGCTCGACGAACGCGTCCCCGGCTCGACCGGCTGCCTGATTTCCGAGGTGGGAGCCGTGATCGGCGCGCACACGGGCCCCGGTGTGCTTGGCGTGGTGGTCCTGCCCGGAGGCTATTCCTAGCCCGCTTTATCCATCATTTCCGAGTTGTCCACAGATTCCCGATCGCCGCCGCACGCCCTGGTCCACCCGGCCTAACGTCGACCACATGTTCGACCGCAAACCGGAAACCACAGCAGCCCGTCTCAAAGCCCTCATCTCGCAGGAGCGGGGCAGACACCGGGCCTCCGACGCCGAGACGCTCGTCTTCGTCTCGTCGGACGGCGGCTCGAGCCCGCCCGGCTCCCTCCGCCGCCTGCTGCGCCGCTGGCTGCCGGAGCAGGCCCTCCCACACCGCCGCCGAGTCCTCGTCGCGGGCGTCATGGCGGGCGTCGCGCTGGCGGTTGCCCTGGCCCTGTGGTGGCAGCGCCCGCTCCCGGAGGTCCCACCCGACCTCCCGGTGGCCGAGGCCGCCGCCGTGACCCACAGCGTCGAACAGCTGGTGGTCAACGTCGTGGGCCAGGTGCCCACGCCGGGACTGGTGACCGTGCCCAGCGGCGCCAGGGTGGCCGACGCGCTCCAGGCGGCGGGCGGAGCCAACCCCGGCGCCGACCTGACCGCGCTCAACCTCGCCCGCAAGGTCGCCGACGGCGAGCAGATCGCCGTGGGCATCCCGGCCCCGCTGCCGGAAGGCCCGGCCACCGCGCCGCTGAACGTGAACACCGCCACCAAGGACCAGCTCGACACGTTGCCGGGCGTCGGCCCGGTGACGGCGCAGCGCATCGTCGACCGAAGGCAGAAACGCGGCCCCTTCACGTCCTTGGAGCAGCTGGGCGAGATCGAGGGCATCGGCGACGCGAAGCTCGCCAAGCTCCGCGACCTGGTCCGCCTCTGACGCCTCGCGCGCCATCTCCTCCACCCCTCACCCAGGAGCACGCCATGACTCCGACTCGCCTCGACTTCTTCCGCCGCCTCCTCTCCCGCCGGCCCCACGTCCGGCGTGGAGGGCGCAGGAACCACCCCGATCACCGCCACCGCATCCGTCAACTGTTCGACCGCGCCCGCCGCCTGCCCGTCTTCGTCCGCCGGGTTGCCGCCACCCGCACGTGCCGTTCCACCGCGGGACGGTCGCCGCTCCGCTGGGCGGGGTCGTGAACCCCCGCGCGCACCTCGTCCCGGCCGCGCTCGCGGTGTGGGCGACGGCCATCGCCGGGCTGCTCTGGGCCTGGTGGGCGGCGGTCGTGGTCGGTTTGGCCGCCGCCGTCATCGGCGGCCTGGCACTGCGGCCGTGGCGACCGGCGGCGGTCGCGGTGGCGGTCGCGGCTCCGGTGGCCGCGTGCTGGATCGGCGTGCAGGTCCACAGCGCGGCTCACCACCCACTCCGCGCGGCAGCCGGGAGCGGAACGCCCACCACCGTCCACTTCGAACTCGACGACCGGCCGCACGGCTTGCGCTCCAGCGGTTTCGGCTCGCGGGCCGGAGGCGTCGACCTCGTGCTGGTCCGCGCGACGCTCGACGACGGCGCCCGGATCGCCGTGCTCGCCCCGGCGGCGCGGTGGCGGACCTTGTTGCCAGGCCAGGAAGTCACCGCCCGCGGCACCCTCGCCCCGCCGCGGGGAGGCGAGCTGACCGTTGCGGTGCTGAGGGTCCGCGGCCCTCCGCGGGAGGTGACCGAAGCGCCGCTGTGGCAACGCGTGGCCGAAGACGTCCGCGCCGGGCTGCGCCGCGCGAGCACCGCGCTCGACCCGGAGCCGGCCGGGCTGCTGCCCGCGCTCGTCGTCGGCGACACCTCCGGTCTCTCGCCCAGGGTGATCGAGGAGTTCCGGACCGCCGGCCTCGCCCACGTGCTGGCCGTCAGCGGCGCCAACCTGGCGATCTTGTGCGGAGCGGTCCTGTTGCTGCTGAGGCTGCTCCGGGCTGGCCCTCGCGGCTGCGCGGCGGGTGCGATGGTCGCGCTGGTCGGGTTCGTGGTGTTGGCTGGGCCGGAGCCCAGTGTGCTGCGGGCGGCCGTGATGGGCGCGGTGGCGTTGCTCGCGCTGGTGCTGGGGCGGGAGCGGTCGGCGTTGCCGGCGCTCGCGGCCGCGGTGGTGGTCCTGGTCCTCTACGACCCGGAACTGGCCACCGAACCGGGGTTCGGGCTGTCGGTCGTGGCGACGGCGGCGCTGGTGCTCCTCGCGCCGAGGTGGGCCGTCGCGATGAAGGAGCGCGGCGTCCCGGTCGGACTCGCCGAGGCGCTGGCGGTGCCGATGGCCGCCAACCTGGCGACCGCGCCGCTGGTCGCAGGCCTGTCCGGGCAGGTGAGCCTGGTCGCGGTGCTGGCGAACCTGCTGGTGGCGCCGGTGGTCGCCCCGGCGACGGTGCTCGGCGTGCTGGCCGCCGTGCTGGCGCAGGTGAACGAACCGGTGGCACGGCTCGTGGTCGAGGTGGCGGGTCCGGCGGCGAGCTGGCTGATCACCGTCGGCCGGCACGCGGCGGCGGTGCCGGGCGCGGCGGTCGGGTGGCCGGGCGGGTGGGCCGGCGGGGCGTTGCTGGCCGTGGTGCTGGTGGTCGGCTACGCGATCACCAGGCTGCGCCGGGTGCGGACGCTGGTGGTGGCCGCGGTGATCGGTGCGGTGGTGGTGGCCGTCCCCGTGGGGGTGGTCTCACCCGGTTGGCCCGTGCCGGGCTGGTCGGTGGTGGCCTGCGACGTGGGGCAGGGCGACGCGGTGGTGCTGGCCACCACCGAGCGTGACCGGGTGGTGCTCGTGGACACCGGCCCGGACCCGGTGCCGGTGCTGTCGTGCCTGCGCCGGCTCGGGGTGCGGCGCATCCCGCTGGTGGTCCTCAGCCACCTGCACGCCGACCACGTCGGCGGGTTGGCCGCGGTGCTGGCGGAGCGGGGCGTGGGCGCGGTGGCCGTGGGGCCGTCGCGGCAACCGGAGTGGGCGTGGGAGGAGGTTCGGGGTCGGGCGCGGGCTGCGGGTGTCCGCGTGGTCGAGCTGGGCGCCGGGCAGCGGATGAGCTGGCCGGGTCTGGACCTCGACGTGCTGGGTCCGCGGGCGGACCCGATGGGCGGGACGAACACGGCGGTCAACGACGCGTCGCTGGTGCTGCGGGCCACGACCCCGGCCGGCCGGGTGCTGTTGACCGGCGACATCGAGTTGGCCGGGCAGGCGGACCTGCTCGGCGGGCACGTCGACCTGCGGGCGGACGTGCTGAAGGTGCCGCACCACGGTTCGCGGTACTCGTCGCCGGAGTTCCTGGCGGCGGTGCGGCCGCGGATCGCCCTGGTGAGCGTCGGTGCGCGCAACCGCTACGGCCACCCGAGCGGCGTGCTGGTCGACGCCCTCACCAGGCAAGGCGCGCTGGTGCTGCGCACCGACCGGGACGGCGACACCGCCGTCCTCACCGGCCCGGACGGGCCGCGGGTCGCCCGCCGGGGCGGGCCGACCGACCACGGGCAGAGCGCTGGACAAGGCAACGCACGACCCAACGGACAAGGGGAGAACCATGAAGAACGACGTTTGGATCCGACTGCACGCGGGCTGGGTGCGGAACAACGGCGACCGGGCGGTGGGGTGGGCGCTGTGGCAGCCCGGGTACACCGCCCAGCCGTGGCCGCGCGACGAACTGCGTCCCGGCTTCACCTACTACGTGTGCGAGGACCTGCGCGGAGGTGGACGCGGCATCGTCGCCCGCGCGACCACGACCGGGGTGATCCGCCTGGCGCAGGTGCCGTCGGCCACCGCCGCCTACCGCCTGGTCGCCGACGCCCTGTTCGACGCCGACCTGTCCATGTCACCGGAGGAGTGGCACGCCGAGCGCTACAACCAGGAGAAGGAGAAACGCCCGTGGCCCCAACTGCTGACCGCCTGGCGCGTGGTCACCGAGCAGGTGGGTCCGCACGTCCTGCCGGAACTGGCGGCGTTCCCCCGCACCGGCTGGCTGCGTTCCTCCCGGATCGCCCTGTGACCGCCCGCGCCGCGACCGCCGCCGTCACCGCACGCCCTGGGCCGGCCCGCCGGCGGCAGACCGGCGGCGGGCCGGGTGGACTCAGTCCTGGAGCGCCTTCAGCACGGCCTCCGCCGACGGCGGGACGTTGGCCCGCGGGCCGACGCGGTCGCCGAGCGCGTCGAGGGTCTTCAGGCCGTCGCCGGTGATCAGCAGCACCGTCTCGCCGTCCGGGTCGAGCTGACCGGTCTCGATGAGCTTCTTCGCGGTCGCCACGGTCACGCCGCCGGCGGTCTCGGCGAAGATGCCCTCGGTGCGGGCCAGGAGGCGGATGCCCTCGACGACCTCTTCGTCCGTGACGTCCTCGATCGCGCCGTTGGTGCGGCGGACGGCGTCCAGCACGTAGGGCCCGTCGGCGGGGGCGCCGATGGCCAGCGAGCGGGCGATGGTGTCCGGGCGGACCGGGGTGACCACGTCCAGGCCCGCCTTGTAGGCGGCCGAGACGGGGGAGCAGCCGGTGGCCTGCGCGCCGAACACCCGGTACGGGGTCTCCTCGACCAGGCCGAGGCTGCCCAGCTCGCGGAACGCCTTGTCGACCTTGGTCAACTGGGAGCCGGACGCGATGGGCACCACGATCTGGTCGGGCAGCCGCCAGCCGAGCTGCTCGGCGACCTCGTAGCCGAGCGTCTTGGAGCCCTCGGCGTAGTAGGGGCGGACGTTGACGTTGACGAACGCCCAGTCCTCGTGCTCGGCCGCCAGTTCCTGGGCCAGCCGGTTCACGTCGTCGTAGTTGCCGTCGACGGTGATCAGGTTGCCGCCGTACACGGCGGTCATGAGGATCTTCGCCCGCTCCAGGCTGGACGGCACCAGGACCACCGACTGCCAGCCGGCGCGGGCCGCGGCGGCGGCGACGGCGTTGGCGAGGTTGCCGGTGGACGGGCAGGCCAGGACCTTGAAGCCGAGCTCGCGGGCGGCGGCGAGGGCGACGCCGACGACGCGGTCCTTGAACGAGTGGGTCGGGTTGCCGGTGTCGTCCTTCACCCAGACCTTGCGCACGCCCAGCGCCTTGGCGAGGCGGTCGGCCTCGACCAGGCGGGTGGCGCCGGGGTTGGTGTTGGGGTGCGACTCCACGTTGGACGGAACGGGGAGGAGGCCGCGGTAGCGCCAGATCGACCGGGGGCCGGCTTCGATGTCCTCACGGCGGACCCGGCCGAAGTCGTAGGCCACTTCCAGCGGCCCGAAACACTCAAGACAGGCGTACTCGGGGGCGAGCGGCGTCTCGTGCCCGCATTCGCGACAGGACAGTGCCCGGGCAGGACCGAGGTCGAAGGAGGTGGTGGCCGAGGGCACACTGACAGCAGTCATCGCGAGGTATCTCCTCATCTTTCCCGCGCGTCGCGGGTCGGAATTGGCACCGTGGTCGCCAGCGCACGCTGAACGACGGGTTGCCGGGGCTTCTTCGGGCCGATCCCTCTGCCCCTCTGGATGAGCGGTATTCAGTTGTGCCGTCAAAGTACGTCACGATCCCGACCCTCAGCCAGCGACGTCCACCATCCGGACGTCGGTCGACCGTGGGAGGATCGCGCCGTGAGTTCGCCCGCTGACGCGTCCAACGCCGTGCACCTGATCATCGGCGAGGAGGAGTTGCTGGTCGAGCGCGCGGTGCGCGGTGCGCTGGACGCGGCCCGGAAGCTCGATTCCCAGGCCGACCTGACCAGGGTTCGCGTGACGGATCTCACCGTGCCTGAGCTGGCCGAACTGGTGAGCCCGTCGCTGTTCGCCGAGGGGCGCGTCATCGCCCTGGAGGCGGCGCAGGAGGTGGGCAAGGAGATCGCCGACGCGGTCGTCGCCTACGCCAAGGCGCCGGCCGACGGGGTGACGCTGGTCGTCATCCACACCGGCGGCGGGCGCAGCAAGGTGGCCAAGGACCTGCCGGGCGCGCTGCGCAAGGCGGGCGCCCGGGTGACCGAGTGCCCGAAGATCACCAAGGCCGCGGACCGCGAGGCGTTCGTGCGCAACGAGATCCGTTCGGCCGGTGGCGGCAAGGCCGACCCGGAGGCCGTCGCGGCGCTGATCGAGGCGGTCGGGTCAGACCTGCGCGAGCTGGCCGCGGCCGCCTCGCAACTGGTCGCCGACACCGCCGGCAAGGTCGACGCCGAAGCCGTCCGCCGCTACCACCGGGGCAGGGCCGAGGTGACCGGCTTCGCGGTGGCGGAGAAGGCGGTGATGGGCGACCGGGCCGGCGCGCTGGAGGCGTTGCGCTGGGCGATCCAGCTCGGCGTGCCGCACGTGCTGGTCGCCGACGCGCTCGCCGACGCGGTCCGGACGATCGCGCGGGTGTCGGCGGTCGGCCGGGGCGACCCGTTCAAGCTCGCGGGTGAACTCGGCATGCCGCCGTGGAAGGTGAAGAAGGCGCAGGGGCAGTCGCGCGGCTGGGACGACCGGGGCATCGCGGCGGCGATGGCGGTGGTCGCCGACCTCAACGCCGACGTGAAGGGCGTCGCGGCCGACTCGGGCTACGCCCTGGAACGCGCCGTGCTGAAGATCGTCGCCGCCCACGGCCGCCGCTAACCTCCCGTCCCGCAACCGCCCGGCCCCGCGGTCGCCCCGGCTCCACGGCAGACCTCACGTCGCCGCGAACCGACAACCCGGCGAACCGCCAACGGCGGGACCCACCTCGCCGCGAGCCGTGCCTGACGGCGAACCGGCCCTCTCCGGATCCCCCGCCACGGCACCCGGCTGGCGGCCCTGGGTGGGCATGTGAAAGCGCCGCCCGCCCCGTGCGGGGCGAGCGGCGCCTTCGGCTTGCTCAGGTCCAGATCAGATCTGGTTGGCGCGCTTGGCCAGCGCCGACTTCTTGTTGGCGGCCTGGTTGGCGTGGATCACGCCCTTGGAGACGGCCTTGTCGAGCTTGCGCGAGGCGTCCTGCGCCAGCGCGACGGCCTTCTCCTTGTCACCGGCCTCGGCGGCCTCACGGAACTTGCGGATCGCGGTCTTGAGCGACGACTTGACGGCCTTGTTGCGCAGGCGCGCCTTCTCGTTGGTCTTGATCCGCTTCAGCTGGGACTTGATGTTCGCCACGCGAAAGCCACCTTTTCCTCGGTCCAGGGGTCGTACCGCGCTTGTCACCGGCTCCGCCCCCTGGGATCAGGGGCGGTTTTCCTCCACAGCGGAATGCCGCGCGGGTACGGCCTGGAAGGATATCAGGGCAGCTCACCGCACCGTGAATCGAGCCCTCCCGTCACCGACGACGACGTCGTAGTCGCCCTTGGCCACCTCGGGCTTGCCGGAGCCGTCCATGTCGCCCGCGGTCACGGCGAGGCGCTTCACGTCGAACGCCACCTCGACGGTCCGCTGCTCGCCCGCCTTCAGCGCGACCCGGGTGAAGCCGACCAGGCGACGGTCCGGCGTCAGCACCTTGCTGACCGGCTGGTGCACGTACACCGGCACGACGAGCGTCCCGTCCCGCTGACCGGTGTTGGCGACGGTCACCGACACCTTCACCTGGTCGTCGCGGCGCGCCTCGGCGGACTTCACCGTCGGCGCGGACGTGGTGAACGTGGTGTACGACAGGCCGTGCCCGAACGCGAACGCCGGGTCGTACGCGGAGCTCTCGCCGGCGTTGGCGCCACGCAGCTGGTCGTACGAGAACGGCTGGTCACCGACGGTCTTCGGCCACGACACGGGCAGCTTGCCGCTGGGGTTGACGGCGCCGAACAGCACGTCGGCGATCGCGCCGCCGCCCTCGGAGCCGGGCAGCCAGCCCGCGACCAGCGCGGGCGCGTCGGCCACCGTGCCGAGCACCTGCGGCCGGCCGGTGAGCAGCACCACGACGACGGGCTTGCCGGTCGCCCGCACGGCGTCCACGAGCCCCTGCTGGTCCGCGGTCAGCGCCGGGGCCTCGGTGTCGGCCTCGCCCTCCGCGCCGGGGTCCTCGCCGAGCACCACGACGACGGCGTCGGCGTCACCGGCCTGCGCGACCGCCTCGGCCCGCGTCGGGGCGCTCACCACGTTGGCGGACGGCGCGGCGGCCCGGATGCCCTGCAGCACCGTCACCGTCGGGGGCAGCGGGGACCAGGTCGGCACGCCCTGCCAGCCGACGGTCCAGCCGCCGAGCTGCCGGGCCACCGAGTCGGCCGCGTCACCGGTCACGACGAGCTTGCCGGCGCCGGTCGACAGGGGCAGCACGCCGTCGTTGCGCAGCAGCACGGTGCTCTCCGCCGCGGCCTGCCGGGCCAGGGGGCGGTCGGCGTCGTTCACGATCGCGTCGGCCCGCTCCGGGTCCACGAACGGCTTCTCGAACAGCCCGAGGTCGAACTTGAGCTTCAGGATGCGCCGCACGGCCTGGTCGATCCGCTTGCCGGGGATCGCGCCGCCGCGCACGCCCGCCAGCAGCCCGGCGGTGAACTCCGCCGCGTTGGACGGCTCCATCGCCATGTCCACGCCGGCGTTGACGGCCATCGCGATGGCCTCCTCGTAGTCCGCCGCCACGTGGTAGCGGTCCACCAGGAACCGGATGTCCTCCCAGTCGGTGATGGCCACGCCCCGGAAGCCCATCCGCTCGCGCAGCTGCGTCGTGAGCAGGTACTTCGACGCGTGGGCCGGCACGCCGTTCACCGCGCCCGAGTTGATCATCACGGTGCCGACGCCGGCGTCGAACTGCGGCTGGAACGCGGGCAGCACGGTGTCCTGGAGGTACCGGATCGGCAGCTGGGCCGGCGCCCGGTCGTGGCCGTTGAACGGCTCGGAGTAGCCCGCGAAGTGCTTGGCGGTCGCGGTGAGCTTCGCCGTGCCGTCGGTCGGGTCGCCCTGCTGCCCGCGCACGTTCGCCGCGGCCAGGGAACCGGCCAGCACGGGGTCCTCGCTGTACGTCTCGTAGTACCGGCCCCAGCGGGTGTCGCGGGCGATGTCGGACACGGGCGCGAAGTTCCAGAACACGCCGGTGGCGCGCATGGCCCGACCGGTGGACGCGCCCAGCCGCTCCAGCAGCTCCGGGTTCCACGTCGCCCCGAGGCCGATCTGGTGCGGGAACATGGTGGCGCTGACGACGTTCGAGTGGCCGTGCACGCCGTCCGCGCCGTAGATCAGCGGGATGCGCAGCCGGCTGTGGTCCAGCGCGTACTTCTGGATGGCGTTGGTCATCTCCGCCCACGCGCGGGGCGTGTTGGGGTTCGGCGCGTCGCCGCCGCCGGACAGGATGGAGCCGACCTTCGCGTCCTCCAGGACGGCCTTCATGCAGTCCGCGCGCAGCGGACCGGGGTTCCACTCGCAGTTGCCGCGCAGCTTGCCCAGCCGGATCTGGGTCATCTGGCCGACCTTCTCCTCCAGCGTCATGCGCTTGAGGAGGTCGTCGACCCGCCGGTCGACCGGCGCGCGGGCGTCCAGGTACTCCTGACCCGGTGGTTCGACGATGCCGCTGGCCTGTGCTCCGGTGACCAGCAGGGCCAGCGCGACCATCGCTCCGAGCGCGGTGCGCTTGCGGGATCTCAACACCGAGAACCTCCACGTGGATCAGGGGACACACCCGGGATCACCCTTCACCGCGTGACGCAGCGCACAACAGGGCCGAACGGCGTATTTGGGAGCGCTCCCAGATCGGCGGCGAATCCCGTCACCAGCGGAGGCGGTGGTCACATCGAATAAAGCAGTACGCGTGTCCGGTTACGCTGGTGGCCGTGACCGCCGCTCTCGACTGGCCCGGCTTCGGGCAGATCTCGCTCGCCGCGCTGCTGTTCCTCTGCCTGGCCGCCGCCCTCGCCGGCGCGGTGGACGCGGTGGTCGGCGGCGGCGGGCTGATCCAACTGCCCGCGCTGCTGTTGGTCGCGCCCGGCGGCCAGCCCTTGTACGCGCTGGCCACGAACAAGATCGCGTCCGTGGTCGGCACGACCGCCGCGGTGCGCACGTACGCCCGGCAGACGACCGTCGACTGGTGGTCGGCGCTGCCGATGGCGGTGGCCGCGTTCGTCGGCGCGGTGGGCGGCGCGGCGTTCGCGGGGGCGTTGGCGCCCGGCGTGCTGAACGGCGTGGTGCTCGTCGCGCTGGTCGGCGTCGGCCTCTACACGTGGCGCAAGCCGCACCTGGGCGTGGCCGAGACGCCGAGGTTCGCGCGCGTCGCGCAGATCGCGCTGATGGCCGCGGGCGGCGCGGTGATCGGCTTCTACGACGGCCTGGCCGGACCGGGCACCGGCACGTTCCTGGTGTTCCTGCTGGTGGGTGTGGTCGGGTTCGCGTTCCTGCGCGCCTCGGCCACCGCGAAGATCGTCAACGTCGCCACGAACCTGGGCGCGCTCCTGTACTTCATCCCGGCCGGGAAGGTGTTGTGGGGCCTGGGTTTGGTGCTCGCCCTGTGCAACGTGACGGGCGCGGTGTTCGGGGCGCGGCTCGCCGTGCGGCGCGGATCGGCGTTCGTGCGCCGGGTGTTCCTCACCGTCGTCGTCGCGCTGGTGGTCAGTCTGGGGTGGAAGGCGGCGACTGGATGACCCGGAACGTCGCGCCCATCGGGTCGCCGACCGTGGTGAACCGGCCGAACCGCGACTCGACCACGTCGCCGACCGTGACGCCGCCCAGCTCGCGGACCTTCTCGGCCGCCGCGTCGGCGTCGGACACCGCGAAGTAGGTCATCCAGTGCGGCGGGATCTCGGCCGGGATCTCGTTGGCCATCCCGAAGATGCCCGCCACCGCGCGGCCGTCCACCTGGAGCTGGGTGTACGGGAAGTCGGGCAGCGGGTCGAGGCCGACGCCGAACACCTGCTGGTAGAACTCCGCCGCGCCGAACGGGTCGCGCGTCGCCAGCTCGTTCCACACCACCGCGCCCGGCTCGTTCACCACGTAAGCGCCGATGTGCGTGCCCGCCTCCCACAGCCCGAACGCCGCGCCCGACGGGTCCACCGCGATCGCGCCGCGGCCCGGACCGCCGGTGTCGAACTCCGGCACGAGCACCTTGCCGCCGTTGGCGCTGAGCGCCTCGATCGACTCGTCGAGGTCGTCGGTGGCCAGGTACGTCGTCCACACCACGGGGAACATCGCGTCCGGCGGCATCTCGCCGAACCCGGCCACGGGCAGGCCGCGCACCAGGGCCATCGTGTAGTGGCCGGTCTCCGGGCCGCCGATCTCGAAGTCCCAGCCGAACAGGCCGCCGTAGAAGTCCATGGTGGCCTGCCGGTCGGTGGTCATCATGTCGACCCAGGCCGGCGTGCCGGGCGTGTACGGGGAGTTCAGCTCGCTCACCTCGCCTACGGTCGCATCGGCAGCCGCGGACCGCGAGTTGATCACCCGAACGTGTGGCTCAAGGCCGGTGGCGGTGATGGCCGATTCACCGAGGGTGAAGAAGCTGTGGTTGGAGTTCAAGGGCTTCGCCCTGGGCGGCAACATGTTCGACCTGGCGCTGGGCTTCATCATCGGCACGGCGTTCGCCGCCCTGGTGGAGAGCCTGGCGGGCAACGTGCTGATGCAGCTGGTCGCCGCGATCTTCGGCCAACCGGACTTCGGCGGGCTGGTGCTCACGGTCAACGAGGCCGAGATCCGCTACGGCGCGTTCCTGACCGAGCTGTTGAGCTTCCTGCTGCTGGGCCTGGTGCTGTTCGGCCTGGTGAAGCTGATGAAGTTGGCCAAGCTCGGCAACTTCCGGGCGCAGGGTTCCCGCGAGTGCCCGCGCTGCAAGGAGTTCATCGCGGTGGACGCCGACAAGTGCAAGTGGTGCACCGCCGACGTCCGCCCCGAGGTGGTGGACGACGACGAAGGCGCGTCGCCCGCTTACTAGTCGCTCTCGCGCGGACGCCTAGTCGCTCTCGCGCGGACGCCTAGTCGCTCTTGCGCGGACGACCGCGCCGGGGTTGGTCGGCGGCCCCGGAGGGCAGCCGACCGGCTTCGGCGAGCGCGCGGCGCAGCAGGAACTCGATCTGCGCGTTCGTGCTGCGCAACTCGTCGTTCGCCCACCTCGCCAGCGCGTCGTGGACGGCCGGGTCGAGGCGCAACAGGACGCTCTTGCGCTCGGCCACGTCAGGTGTACAGCGACCCGGCGTTGACCACGGGCTGGGTGGATCGGTCGCCGCACAGCACGACCAGCAGGTTCGACACCATCGCCGCCTTGCGCTCCTCGTCCAGTTCGACCACGTCCTCCTCGGCGAGCCTGGCCAGCGCGAGCTGCACCATGCCGACCGCCCCCTCCACGATCCGCGACCGCGCCGCCACCACCGCGCCCGCCTGCTGGCGCTGCAGCATCGCGTGCGCGATCTCCGGAGCGTAGGCCAGGTGCGTGAGCCGGGACTCGATGACCTTGACCCCGGCCGACTGCACCCGCGCCGCGATCTCCAGCGACAGCGTCTCGGTGATCTCGTCCGCGTTCTCCCGCAGCGACAGCCCGCTCTCCTCGTGGTTGTCGTACGGGTAGCTGGTGGCGATGTGCCGCACCGCGGTCTCGGTCTGGATGCCGACGAACCGCACGAAGTCGTCCACCTCGAACATGGCCCGCGCCGTGTCCTCGACCTGCCACACCACCACGGCGGCGATCTCGATGGGGTTGCCGTCCGCGTCGTTGACCTTCAACGTCGCCGTCTCGTGGTTGCGGATGCGGGTGGACACCTTCGCCTTCGTGGTGAACGGGTTCGCCCACCTCAGGCCGTCCTGCCGCACGGTGCCGGTGTAGCGGCCCGCGAACTGGAGCACCCGCGACTCGCCCGGCGCGACGGTGAACAGCCCGGCGCCCGCGAGGCCGCCCACGACCACCAGCACCGCGCCGAGGACGAGCACCGGGACGCTCGGCCCGCCGTCGGCGACCAGGCCGAGGACCAGCGCCGCCACGCCCGCCAGCGTCGCGACCACCGCGACGCCCAGCACGCCCCACCCGGACGGCGCCCGCGCCTCGCGCTCCCGAACCACCGGAGTCGGCATCTGCACCGCCGCCACGTCCGCCAGATCCGTCGCGTTCATGTTCCACCCCTCGATCTCATATCGCTCGCTTAGCAAAGTGATATCACTTTTTCAGCGTGCGGGGCAAACCGCACCCGTCATGCGGACCGAACCTGTCCGCAATCGGTCCTACGGTGGGCCCATGACCCCGGTACTGAGCCGCCGCGCCCTCGGCCGCGCCACCCTGGCCCGCCAGTTCCTGCTGGCCCGCACGGACCGGACCGTGCCGGAGGTCGTCTCGCACCTCGTCGGGCTCCAGGCCCAGACCCCGCACACCTGGTACACGGGCCTGTGGTCACGCGTCGCCGGGTTCACCCCCGACCAGGCCGCCGACCTGCTCGTGGACCGCCGGCTCGTGCGCATCGCCCTGATGCGCTCGACGCTCCACCTGGTCGTCGCCGAGGACGCGCTCGCGCTGCGCCCGGTGGTGCAGCCCGCGCTCGGCCGGGACCTGTTCCGCAACCACACGCACGGCCGGGACATGCGCGGCCTCGACGTGGACGCCGTCGTGGCCGCCGGGCGCGCGCTGCTGGCCGAGAAGCCGCGCACGAACAAGGAACTGGGCGCGTTGCTGCACGAGAGGTGGCCCGAGCGCACGCCCGCCGCGCTCGCCTACGCGATCCGCTGCCTGGTGCCGCTGGTGCAGGTGCCGCCGCGCGGGGTGTGGGGGCGCAGCGGCGCCACCGCGCACACGCCGGTCGAGACGTGGCTGGGCGCGCCGGTGGCGGAGGCGCCGTCCGTGGACGACGTGGTGCTGCGCTACCTGGCCGCGTTCGGGCCCGCGACGGTGAAGGACGTGCAGACCTGGTCGGGGCTCACGCGGCTGCGCGAGGTGGTCGAGCGGCTGCCCCTGCTCCGGCTGCGCGACGAGGACGGCCAGGAGCTGTTCGACCTGCCCGACGCGCCCCGCCCGGACGAGGACGTGCCCGCGCCGGCCCGGTTCCTCTACGACTACGACAACATCCTCCTGTCGCACGCCGACCGCCGCCGCGTCGTCACCGCGGACGTCCGGGCGCGGAACTACGACCCGCACGGTCCCGTGCCGCAGTTCTTCCTGTTCGACGGCGTCACCGCCGGTGACTGGAAGCTCCACCGCACCAAGGAGGTCGCCACGCTGGAACTCCGCCCGTTCCATCGTCTGTCCACAATGGACGAGGTTGAGCGGGAGGGTGCCGGCCTGCTCGCGTTCCTCGCGCCGGACGCGCCCAAGCACGAGGTCCGGACAACCTGGCCGGCGGTGTCGCGTCCCTGACTTCATGGGGACGATCACAGTGCGCGCGCCGGGCGCGGAGGACAAGTCGCCGCTCGTCGACATCTACGTCAAGGCCCGGCGCAGCTACTACGAGGGCCACCTGCCCGAGGAGGAGCTGGCCGAGTGGGAGCGGTCCATGAGGGCCCACGACCTCGACTTCGCCCGCCCCGGCCGGACCTGGCTGTGCGCCGACCTCGACGGCGACCTGGCCGGGTTCGCTCTGGTCACGTCGGACGGCGAGCTGGGCCAGCTCCAGGTGGACCCGGCGCGGTGGGGCCGCGGCGCCGGCCTCGCCCTGCACACCGCCGCCATGAACGCCCTGCGCGACCAGGGCCTCACCACCGCCCGCCTCGACGTGTTCGCGCAGAACCACCGCGCGCGGCGCTTCTACACCGCGCGCGGCTGGCGGGAGGTCCGGCGGGACGAGACCCACGTCCGGATGGCGCTGGACCTCACCGCCTGACCTCCGCGCCACACTCACGACGGGACGTGCGCGAACAGCTCCACGGCCGCCGGCACCACCCCGCCGTACTGGCGCAACGACGTCCGCACGTCGGTGAAGCCCGCCGCCTCGGCCTCCCGCATCAGGTCGTACTCGGACGTGTCCAGCGCCCACCGGTGCACGGACACGACCAGCCGCCCGCCCGGCCGCAGCACCCGGAACAGCTCGTGGAACGCCGCCGCCCGGTTCCCCCAGAGCTGGAGGTTGTTGACCGAGATCACCACGTCCACGGAGTCCTCGGGCTGCCCGGTCCGCGCCGCCGCGCCCTCGCGCAGCTCCACCTTGCCCGCCACGATCAGCTCCGCGCACCGGTCGCGCGACTCGTCCAGCATCACGAGCGACGGGTCGACGCCGATCGCCTTCAGCGCGCGCTCGCCCGCCAGCTTGAGGCCGACGCCCGGACCGGGGCCGAGCACCAGCACGACCTCCTCGGACGTCGGAGCGGCCACCTCCGTGACGTGCTCCTCCACCGGCGCGTTCAGCTTGGCCATGACCCGGCCGCCCAGCTCGCCCACCTTGCCCCGCGGGTGGCCGAACGCCGCGTCGAACGCCTTCATCAGGTTGCTCGCCATGCACCCAGCGTCGCCGGACGCCGTTCGGGTCGCATCGGGGATCGCCCGGAGAGCGATCCGGAGATGCGCCCCGGAGATGCGCCCCGGAGACGCCGGTCAGGCGGTCAGGGAGTCAGCGGGTCAGGCGGTCAGGGGGCAGCGGTCAGGGGAGCAGGGGGTCAGCGCCAGCCCATCCGCCGCAGCGCGTCCACGACCAGCGAGAACCGCTCCGGCTCCAGCACCGAGCCCTCGCGCCGGATGTCGTCCTCGTCCAGCTCGAACACCCGGTCCAACCGCAGGTAGGAGCGCCGGCTGTCCCGGTCCCAGCGGCCCGAGCCCAGGTCGAGGCAGTCGTCCTCCTCGTGCCGGTCGGGCGTCTTGCTGGTCAGCATCAGGGCCAGCAGGGCCCGCCGGTGGCGTCCGACGACCAGCAGCGGCCGGTCCTTGCCGCGGGTCGGGTCCTCCTCGAACGGCACCCAGGCCCACACCACCTCGCCCGGGTCGGCCAGCCCGTCCAGGTCGGGGGAGTACTCCAGGGTGGCCGCCACCGCGGCCGTGTGGACCTCGCGCACCGCGCCCCGGACCGGGCGGGCGTCCTCACCGTTCGCGTACACGCGGGGCAGCTTATGGCCTCGGTCACGCACAGGGGGGACGCCACGGCGGCGTGACGTGAGATGCTGTGTGCAGTTGAAATGGGCCCGCGTCCTTGTCCAGACGAAATAGGCCCCCGTCCTTCGTGTGCGAGGAACCTGAGTGAGCACGTTCGCCGACCAGACGTTCACGCCTCCGGAGCTGATCCGGAACTTCTGCATCATCGCGCACATCGACCACGGCAAGTCGACCCTGGCCGACCGCATGTTGCAGCTCACCGGCGTCGTCGAGGAGCGGGCGATGCGCGCGCAGTACCTCGACCGCATGGACATCGAGCGCGAGCGCGGCATCACGATCAAGGCGCAGAACGTGCGGCTGCCGTGGCAGGTCGACGGCCGTGACCACGTGCTGCACATGATCGACACGCCCGGTCACGTCGACTTCACGTACGAGGTGTCGCGCGCGCTGGAGGCGTGCGAGGGCACCGTGCTGCTGGTCGACGCCGCGCAGGGCATCGAGGCGCAGACCCTGGCCAACCTGTACCTGGCGATGGAGAACGACCTCACCATCATCCCGGTGCTGAACAAGATCGACCTGCCCGCCGCGGACCCCGACAAGTACGCCAAGGAGCTCGCCCACATCGTCGGCTGCGAGCCCGAGGAGGTGCTGCGGGTCTCGGCCAAGACGGGCCTCGGCGTCGGCGCGCTGCTGGACGAGGTCGTCAAGCGCGTGCCGGCCCCGGTCGGCGACGCGGACGCCCCGCCCCGCGCGATGATCTTCGACTCGGTGTACGACACCTACCGCGGCGTGGTCACCTACATCCGCGTGGTCGACGGCAAGATCACGCCGCGCCAGCGCATCCGGATGATGTCCACGAACGCGACCCACGAGCTGCTGGAAGTCGGCATCATCTCGCCGGAGCCGAAGCCGAGCGTCGGCCTGGGCGTCGGCGAGGTGGGCTACCTCATCACCGGCGTGAAGGACGTGCGCCAGTCGAAGGTGGGCGACACGGTCACGGCCGAGAAGCACGGCGCCACCCAGCCGCTGGCCGGCTACCGCGAGCCGCGGCCGATGGTCTACTCGGGGCTGTACCCGGTGGACGGCTCCGACTACCCGATCCTGCGCGAGGCGCTGGAGAAGCTGCAGCTCAACGACGCCGCGCTGACGTTCGAGCCGGAGACGTCGGCCGCCCTGGGCTTCGGCTTCCGGTGCGGCTTCCTCGGCCTGCTGCACCTGGAGATCACCCGCGACCGGCTGGAGCGCGAGTTCGGCCTCGACCTCATCTCGACCGCGCCGAACGTGGTGTACCGGGTCGTCATGGAGGACGGCACGGAGCACGTGGTGACCAACCCGTCCGACTGGCCCGACGGCAAGCGGGCCGAGGTGTACGAGCCCGTCACCAAGTGCACGATCATCGCGCCCAGCGACTACATCGGCGCGATCATGGAGCTGTGCCAGTCCAAGCGCGGCCAGCTGGGCGGCATGGACTACCTGTCCGAGGACCGCGTCGAGCTGCGCTACACCATGCCGCTCGGCGAGATCATCTTCGACTTCTTCGACGCCCTGAAGTCGCGCACGCGCGGTTACGCGTCGCTGGACTACGAGGAGTCGGGCGAGCAGGACGCCGACCTGGTGAAGGTCGACATCCTGTTGCAGGGCGAGCCGGTGGACGCGTTCAGCGCGATCGTCCACAAGGACTACGCCTACGCCTACGGCACCAAGATGGCGTCCAAGCTGCGCGAGCTCATCCCGCGGCAGCAGTTCGAGGTGCCCATCCAGGCCGCCGTCGGCGCGCGCGTGATCGCCCGGGAAACGATCCGCGCCATGCGCAAGGACGTGCTCGCGAAGTGCTACGGCGGTGACATCACGCGCAAGCGCAAGCTGCTGGAGAAGCAGAAGGAAGGCAAGAAGCGGATGAAGATGGTGGGCCGCGTCGAGGTCCCCCAGGAAGCCTTCGTCGCCGCCCTGTCGACCGACGACTCCGGCGGCAAGGACAAGGGCAGGAAGTAGGACCACCGGCTACATCCGCGCCGACCGGCACATCTTGGGGTGACCGGTCGGTGTGGAGGCCGAGTCGTGCGTTTTCTCGGGAGATCGTGGCGGAGCTCTGTGGTCGCTCGCGTGCGGCCCGGATGGCTCGACCGCGCTACCGGTCCCCTTCACCGTGCGGGTGTCGTCGAAGATCAAGGTGCGGCCTGCACGTCTGCTGAAAGACGAAAGGGCCCTCAGGACGCCCCTGTCCTGAAGGCCCTCGAAGGGACTGGCGAGCTCAGCCGTGGTTGCGCAGCGTGGTGCTGAGCGCCTGGCGGCGGAGGATCGCTTCGATCTCACGCGCCTCGTGGCTCGTGTGCCGGGCCAGGATGGCTTCCATGTCCATCCGGGCGCTCGGGGTGTTGTAGGCGGCCAACTCGCGGTTCAGGTCCGCTTCCCGCTTGCGGATCTGCCGCCGGGTGGCGAGGTACGTGCGAACGGTCTTCAGAGGGTTGGTCATGTCGCCTTTCGGTCGTCTCTCTGTATCGGTTCACCTACCATGATGCCGCACGTCAGAGCCCTGCGCCGCCATTTCCGGCGTGATCTCCGCCGCAACTGTTACAACGGTGTCAGGGACCCGTCCGGCCACCCCCGCGCAGACGTCGGCGGGGTAACGGCGAGGCGAACCGGACCTCACCGCCCGTCCCGCCCGAGGAGGTCGAGCGCCCTCGCGTACTTGGCCCGCAGCCGGTCCTGGGTGGCGGTGTCGAGCAGCGCCAGCCGGGGCGGTGACAGGTTGTCGGCGATGTCGGCGCGCTTCACCTCGACCGCGACCGGGTCGGTCAGCACGCGCGCGAGGTAGTCCTCCTGCGACTCGCCCTCGCGGTGGCTCAGCGCGAGCACGGTCGCCACCACCTCCGGCGGGCACCCGGCGGCCAGCAGGTCGTCCGCCGTGACGGCGGTGTCCTCGACCACGTCGTGCAGCACGGCCGCCATCCGCGCGTGCTCGCCCGACACGCGGCCCATCACGCGCAGCGGGTGGCCGATGTACGGCTTGCCCGACTTGTCGACCTGCCCGTCGTGGGCGGCGCGGGCGATCCGGATGGCGTCATCAACGGTGAACGTCATCCGCTCATGGTCACACCCCTTGACAAGTCCCAGTGGTCTAGTCCATTTTTCGGGTGGCCCACGTCACTGCGCTGGGCCGTGGCCGCCGACAGGACGTGGAGGTGGACGTGGCTTCGAGGATGAGACGCGCACTGGGCGCGGTGCTGGCGGGTGTGCTGGCGATCGCGGGCCTGACCCTGGTGGTCGTGGGCAGCGCGTCGGCCGCCAACCTGGTCGCGAACCCCGGTTTCGAGGGCAGCACCAGCGGGTGGACGTGCAGCGCGGCGTCGACCGCGTCGACCGCGGTCAAGCGCAGCGGCACGCACGCCCTGGCGGGCAGTCCCGCCGGCCAGGACAACGCGCGCTGCTCGCAGACGATCGCCGTGCAGGCCAACACGGCCTACCAGCTGAGCGCCTGGGTGCAGGGCAGCTACGTCTACCTGGGCGTGACCGGCACCGGCAGCGGCGACAAGAGCACGTGGACGCCGGGCTCGGCCGGGTTCAGCCGGCTCAGCATCGACTTCACCACCGGCGCGACCAGCAGCGTCACGATCTACGTGCACGGCTGGTACGGCCAGCCCACGTTCTACGCGGACGACGTGAGCCTCGACGGGCCGGGCACCCCGCCGTCGAGCAGCACCACCACGACGACCTCGACGACGACGACCACCACCACGTCGACGACCACCACGACGACCACGACCGGCAACCCGAACCCGACGTTGCCCAAGCACGCCCTCACCGGCTACTGGCACAACTTCGACAACGGCTCGCGGCTGCTCCGCCTCGCCGACGTGCCGACCACGTACGACATCGTGGCCGTCGCGTTCGCCGACGCCACCACCACGCCGGGCGCGGTCGCGTTCACCCTCGACCCGACGCTGTCGAGCAAGCTCGGCGGCTACACCGACGCCCAGTTCAAGGCGGACGTGCGGACGCTCCAGGGCCGCGGCCAGAAGGTGATCATCTCGGTCGGCGGCGAGAAGGGCACGATCAGCGTCGGCAACTCCACCGCCGCGACGAACTTCGCCAACAGCGTCAAGTCCCTGATCGCGAACTACGGGTTCGACGGCGTGGACATCGACCTGGAGAACGGCGTCAACGCGACCTACATGGCGCAGGCGCTGCGCAGCATCCACGCGGGCGGCGGCAAGGTCATCGCGATGGCGCCGCAGACCATCGACATGCAGTCCACCGGCCAGGAGTACTTCAAGCTGGCGCTGGCCGTGAAGGACATCCTCACGGTCGTCAACATGCAGTACTACAACTCCGGCACCATGCTCGGCTGCGACCAGAAGGTCTACGCCCAGGGCACGGTGGACTTCCTGGTCGCGCTGGCCTGCATCCAGCTCCAGAACGGCCTGCGGCCCGACCAGGTCGGCCTCGGCCTGCCCGCCTCGCCGTCCGGCGCGGGCGGCGGCTACCAGTCGCCCGCCAACGTCAACGCGGCGCTGAACTGCCTGGCCAAGGGCACGAACTGCGGTTCGTTCAAGCCCGCGCAGACGTGGCCCGGCATCCGCGGCGCGATGACGTGGTCGATCAACTGGGACGCCTCCAACAACTGGCAGTTCGCCAACACGGTGGCGCCGCACCTGGACACGCTGCCGTAGCGCGGCGGAAGCCGTCCCTCCCGTCGCGCCGCGGGAGGGACGGCGGTCCGGCCCGGTGGCGTTTTGCCACGGGAAGACGCGGACCTGCGAATACGCCGCGCCGGCCGTGAGGCGGGTTAGGGTCGCGGCATGCTGGACCGACTCGAAGTGCCCGTCATCGCCGCGCCGATGGCCGGTGGGGCGTCCACACCCGAACTCGTGGCCGAGGTGGGCCGGGCGGGTGGCCTGGGGTTCCTCGCCGCCGGCTACCTCACCGTCGAGGCGGTCGCCGCGCAGATCACCGCGACCACCGCGCTCACCGACCGGCCGTTCGGCGTGAACCTGTTCGTGCCGGGGCCTCGGGCCACCACCGACCTGTCCGGCTACCGCGAGCGCGTCCGGGCGCAGTCGCCGACCGAGCCGGGCGAGCCCCGGTGGGACGACGACGCCTACGCGGCCAAGCTGGAACTCGTGATGGCGCTGCGGGTGCCGGTCGTGTCGTTCACGTTCGGCCTGCCCGACCCGCGGGACGTGCACCGCCTGCACGCCGCCGGCGCCACGGTCGTCGTCACCGTCACCACTCCGCAGGAGGCCGCGCAGGCGGCCCAGGTCGGCGCGGACGCGCTGTGCGTGCAGGGCAGCGACGCGGGCGGGCACCGCGGCACGTTCGCCGACGACGGCGTCTCGCCCGGCGGCGGCGAGCTGTCCGGCGTGCTGGCCGCGTTGCGCGACGTCCGCGCCAAGGTCGACCTGCCGCTGATCGCCACCGGCGGCCTGGTGCACGGCGCCGACGTCGCCGCCGTCATGACGGCCGGCGCGGTCGCCGCGCAGCTCGGCACGGCGTTCCTGGCCACGCCGGAGGCGGGCACGTCCGCCGCGCACCGCCAGGCCCTCCGCGACGGCACCCGCCGCACCGCGTTGACGCGGGCGTTCAGCGGACGTCCGGCGCGCGGGCTGGTGAACCGGTTCCTGGCGGAGAACCAGGACCGGGCGCCCGCCGCGTACCCGGAGGTGCACCACCTGACCAAGCCGGTGCGGGCCACGGGCGACCCGGAGCTGATGTCGCTGTGGGCCGGCCAGACCTACGCGCTGGTCCGACCGGCCCCGGCCGCCGAGGTCGTGGCACGGCTGCTCGCCGAGGCGCGCCAAGCCCTTTCCGTCGCGATCACGCGCATTCCGCCGGGGTAGCACCGGACAATGACGGCGTGACGACCGCGCGCGAGCTGGCCGACGAGCTGTTGACCCTGGTGCTGGACGCCGATCCCGTGATGGCGACCCTCCTCGGCATCCCCGGCTGGGACGACCGGCTGCCGGACCCGAGCGCCGACGCCGAGCGCGCGCTGCGCGACCGTGCCGAGGACATCGCGAAGCGTGCGCGCGTCGGGGACGACGACCCGGTGACGCGTGCGGTGGTCGTGCAGCAGGCGTGGGGCGTGGTGCACCGGCTTGACGCGAAGCTGGTCGAGCACACGCACGCCGAAGGGCTCAACGCGCCGGTCGCCGTGCTGCTCGGGGCGTTGCCGATGGTCCGGCCCGCCGACGACCGCGCCCGGCGCGCCTACCTGGCCCGCCTGTCGTCGTTACCGGGCTACCTGGACGCCCTCGCCCGCCGGCAGCGGGACTCCGACCGCCGCCCGCTGCGGCACCTGGCGGAAGCCGCCGTGGAACGCCTCGACCGCTACCTGGCGGAGGCGGACGACCCGCTGGCCACGCCGTTGCGCGGCACGCCGCTCGCCGCCGACTGCGCGCGCGTGCTGTCGGACGAGGTGCGCCCCGCCGTGGCCCGGTACCGCGACTTCGTCCGCGCCGAGGTCGTGGGACGCGGTCGCGGCGCCGACGAGCCGGGCCTGTGCTGGCTGCCCGACGGGGACGTGCTCTACCGGGACCTGGTCCGCGTCTACACCACGACCGACCACACGCCCGAGGCGCTGCACCGGATCGGGCTCGACCTGATCGAATCGCTGGACCGGGAGTACGAGGAGATCGGCGGGCGGGTGTTCGGCCCCACCGACGCCGCCGGCGTGCGGGCCAGGCTGCTGGCCGACCCGGCGTTGCGGTGGGCCGCCGCCGACGACATGCTGGTGCTGGCCAAGGACTCCATCGCCCGCGCCGAGGAGGCGGCGGGCGACTGGTTCGGCACGGTGCCGGCGGCGCGCTGCGCGGTCGAGGCGGTGCCCGACGCGGAGGCGCCGAACGCGCCGCTGGCCTACTACCTGGACCCGGCGATGGACGGCTCCCGGCCGGGCACCTACTTCGTCAACACGCACCGGGCGGAGCTGCGCGACCGGTTCAGCGCCGAGGCGACGGCGTTCCACGAGGGCGTGCCGGGTCACCACTTCCAGATCGCGCTGGCGCAGGAGCTGCACGGCCTGCCGCTGCTGCGCCGCTTCGCGGCCATCGAGGCGTACCTGGAGGGCTGGGCCCTCTACACCGAACGGCTGGCCGACGAGATGGGCCTCTACCGGGACGACGTCTCGCGGCTCGGCATGCTGTCGGCGGACTCGCTGCGCGCCGCCCGGCTCGTCGTGGACACCGGGCTGCACGCCCTGCGCTGGACGCGGCAACAGGCCGTGGACTACCTGCGCGCCAACGCGGTCATGCCCGACGTCGACATCTTCTCCGAAGTGGACCGGTACATCGAGAACCCCGCGCAGGCGCTGGCCTACATGGTGGGGCGGCTGGAGATCCAGCGCCTGCGCGGGGAGTCGGAGCGGCGGCTGGGCGACCGCTTCGACATCAAGGCGTTCCACGACCTCGTGCTGTGCGGGGGGCCGCTGCCGATGGCCGTGCTCGCCGACGTCGTCGACGAGTGGTGCGACTCAGTCCTCGGCGCCCGAGGTGGGGTTGTTGAGCACTGACTTCCGCTTGCTGTAGGCGAGGTACACGACCAGGCCGATGCCGAACCAGACGGCGAAGCGCAGCCACGTCTCGGGCGCCAGGAACGTGATCAGCCACAGCGAGAACACCACGCCGATGATCGGCACGACGGGCATGCCGGGCGTCTTGAACGTGCGCGGCAGGTCGGGCTGCTTGTACCGCAGCACGATCACCGCGATGCACACGACCACGAACGCCAGCAGGATGCCGATGTTGGTCAGCTCCGCGGCCTCGGCGATGGGCAGGAAGCCAGCGATGACGGCGGACGCGACGCCGAGCACCCACGTGGTGCGCGTCGGCACGTGCTTGACCGGGTGCGTCTTGGCGAACCACTTCGGCAGCAGGCCGTCGCGCGACATCGAGTAGCCGACCCGAGCCGCGCCCATGAGGAACGTGAACAGCACGGTCGTGATGCCGAGCACCGCGCCGACGGAGATGATGATGCCCAGCGCCGGCAGGCCGATGTCGGCGAACGCCGAGGCGAACGCGCTCTCCGAGTCCACGTCCTTGTAGTTGACCATGCCGGTGAGCACGAGGCAGGCCAGCACGTACAGCACCATCGAGATGGCCAGCGAGTAGATGATCGCCTTCGGCATGTGCTTCTGGGAGTCCTTGGACTCCTCGGCGGCCGTGCTCATCGCGTCGTAGCCGAACACCGCGAAGAACACCGTGGCCGCGCCGGTCAGCGCGCCGGAGAGGCCGAACGGGAAGAACGGGTTGTAGTTGCCGGTGTTGATGTGGAACGCGCCGACCACGATCACCAGCAGCACCACGGCGACCTTGAGGTACACCAGGGTGGTCTCGAACCGGGCCGCGTTCTTCATGCCCATGTTCAGCACGAACGCGATCAGCAGGCACAGCAGGACGGCGAAGAGGTTGACCTTGTAGCTGCCCGCCGCGACGTCGGCGCCCTCCGTGCCGGGCGCGCCGAGCATCCACACCGGCAGGTCGATGCCGAGCAGGTTCAGCAGCTCGTTGAAGTAGCCGCTGATGCCGATCGCCACCACGGCCACGATCGCGGTGTACTCCAGCAGGAGGTCCCAGCCGATGAACCAGCCGACGATCTCGCCGAGCACCGCGTACCCGTAGGTGTAGGCGGAGCCCGCCTTCGGGATCAGGCCGGCGAACTCGGCGTACGAGAACGCGGCGGCGGCGCTCGCGATGCCCGCAACGAGGAACGAGATCAGCACGGCGGGACCCGCGGTCTTGTTGGCGACGGCGCCCGCCAGCGAGAAGATGCCGGCGCCGATGATGCCGCCGATCCCGATCGCGGTGAGCTGCCACAGGCCCAGGGTGCGGGTCAGGGCGGTCTTCTCGTCACTGATCTGCTCGATGGGCTTTCGGCGGAACACGCCGCGGCCCTGGCCGAATCCGTTCTGCACGGTCATGCGCCGGCTCCCTCGGGTGGTTGGTGTGCGGCGAACCGTACGCCGGTCCGCCGACACCAGGTTTGTTCGATAGCACCACTCGATGGGGTCATTTTTGTGCGACATGACGATTGCGAGGACGTGCGTCGGACCTCAGTCGCGGGTGAAGACGATCTTCCCCGCGGTCTCGCCGTCGAGCATGGCGCGGAAGCCCTCCTCGGCGCGCTCGAACGGCAGCTCCGCGCCGATCTGCGGGCGCAGGCCGGTCAGCTCGCAGAACGCCAGCAGGTCGCCCAGCTCCTCCCGCGTGCCCATGGTCGAGCCGACCACGCGCAGCTGGAGGAAGAACAGCCGCTGCAGCTCGGCCGCCGACGCGTCACCGCTCGTCGCGCCCGAGATGACCACGATCCCGCCCGGCTTCAGCGACTTCATCGAGTGCGACCACGTGGCGTTGCCGACGGTCTCGAACACCGCGTCCACGCGCTCCGGCAGGCGGGCGCCGGACTCGAACGACCGGTGCGCGCCCAGGCTCTCGGCCAGCGCCCGCTTCTCCTCGGTCCGACCCGTCACCCACACCCGGAACCCCGCCGCACGGCCCAGCTGCACCAGCGCCGTCGCCACACCGCCCGACGCGCCCTGCACCAGCATCGTCTGACCCGGCCGCAGGCCCGACTTCACGAACAGCATCCGGTACGCGGTCAGCCACGCCGTGCCCATGCACGCCGCCTCGGCGAAGCTCAGGCCCGCCGGCTTCGGCAGGACGTTGCGCGCCGGCACGACGACGTGGTCGGCGAACGTGCCCTGGTGCTTCTCGGTGAGCAGCGTGCGGCCGGGGTCGAGCGTCTCGTCGCCCGACCAGTCCGGGTCGCCGATCACGGAGTGCAGCACGACCTCCGTGCCGTCCTCCAGCACGCCCGCGCCGTCGCAGCCCAGGATCATGGGGAACCGGTCCGCCTTGATCCCCACGCCGCGCAGCGTCCACAGGTCGTGCATGTTCAGGCTCGCCGCGCGCACGGCGACCTTCACCCAACCGGGCGGAACCTCGGGTTCCGGTCGGTCGCCCACGCGCAGTGCGGCGATCGGGTCTTGCGGGCTCGGCTCGGCTGCGTAGACGGCGAACATGCGGGCAACTTACCGACTGGTAGTGAGCCGTGTGCGGTGAAGCACGTCACGGGGCTAGGCTCGACGACGTGGTCGACGCGTTCGAGCAGTGGTGGGACGGGGTGGAGCTGTGGCTCGCCCAACTGGCGTTCCCGTTCCAGTTCGCCCTGCTCATGGCCGTGTTGCTGCCGCTGTGCCTGGGTGTCGCCCGCCTGATCGACCGGGTCGTGGACAACGCCTCGACCAGGTTCAACCCCGTGCCGAAGGTCCCGCCGCCGGGCGCCGAGCCGCAGCCCGGGAAGGTGGACCCGGCCCGTCCTTCGTAGGCTCCGGGGCGTGACTCCAGCCCGGCGGCTCTCCGTCGCACTGCTCGGCCTGATCGCGCTCGTCGTGGTCGGCTACTTCGCCAAGGACCTCACCGGCTCCACCCCCGCGCCGCCCGCGCCGTCCACGTCGGGTTCCGTCGCGGCCGAGGCGTCCGGCACGGCGTCCGGCGCCGTTCCGGGCGCCGAGTCCGGGTTGCCGGTGAAGGCGCTGTCCAGCCTGCCCGAACAGGCTGCGGCCACGTGGCGGCTGATCGAGCGCGGCGGGCCGTTCCCGTACCCGCGCAACGACGGCGTGACGTTCCAGAACCGGGAGCGGCTGCTGCCCGCCAAGCCGCGCGACTACTACCGCGAGTACACCGTGCCGACGCCGGGCAGCGACGACCGCGGCGCGCGTCGGCTCGTCACCGGGTCGTCCGACGAGGTGTACTACACAGGTGACCACTACGAGTCGTTCGTCGTCGTGGACGTGACCGAATGACCTACCGGCACGTGGTGCGCCGCGGCGCGCGCTCGAAGAAGGCCGCCATCGGGGCCATCGCGGACGCGTTGAGCTTCCCCGACTGGTTCGGGCACAACCTCGACGCTCTGTACGACTGCCTGACCGACCTGTCGTGGCTGCCCGAGGGCGAGCACGTGCTGGAGTGGGAGGGCGGGAACGCGGACGTGGAGTCCGTGCTGGCCGACGCGGCGGCGCGCACGGCCGAACTGGGCGACCGCGTCCTGACCGTCGTCTACACGGACTGACCCGGTCCGCCACGCTTCCAAGAGCTTCGACCAGCGGTGATCGGCACGGGCGGGGTGCGTCGACCGGATCGTCCCCGCCCGTCCCGAGCCCTCAGTCCTCCGTCGGCACCCACGACGGCTTGCGCTTGCCGACGAACGCGGCGATGCCCTCCTGGCCCTCGGGGCCGCCGAAGTGGCGGGCGGACAGGGCGAGCATGTCGGCGAACACCTCGCCGAGGTCGTTCGAGCGCGGCTCCTGCAGCATCCGCTTGGTCGCGGTCAGGGCGTCGGGCGCGCCGAGCGCGAGCATGTCGGTGTACCGGGTGACCTCGGCGTCGAGGTCGTCGGCGGGCACCGCGGAGTTGATCAGGCCGATGGCGACGGCCTTCGGCGCGGCGAACGTCTCGCCGGTCAGGAACAGCTCGTGCGCGGCGCGGGGGAGCAGGCGCGGCAGCACCGTCACCGAGATGACCGCGGGCACCACGCCGATGCGGACCTCGCTGAACGCGAACGTGGCCGTGTCCGCGGCGACCGCGATGTCGCACGCCGCCACCAGCCCGACGCCGCCCGCACGGGCCGGGCCCGCCAGCCGTGCCACCACGGGCTTCGGGCTCGTCCACAGCTGTTCCAGGATGGCCGGGAACTCGTTGACGCCCTGCTTGTCGGCGCTCGCGCCGCCCGCCTCCTTGAGGTCCATGCCGGAGCAGAACACCGGTCCGGTGTGGCTCAGCACGATCACGCGCACCGCGTCGTCGGCGGTGGCGGCCTTCAGGTGACCGGTCAGCTCGGCGCGGAGCCGCGCGGACAGGGCGTTGCGGTTGTGGGGGGAGTCCAGCGTGATCGTCGCGATGCCACGCCGCACCTCGTAGTGGACCAGCTCGTCTGCCATGCCGGGCACTCTACGATCCCGTGCCTATTGACAGGATGCTGTCAAAACGACAGGATACTGTCATGGAGACGCAGACGGTCCACCTCGCCCTGTACGACACGCTCGCGGACTGGGAGTTCGGGTACGCGACCGCGCACGTCAACAACCCGCAGTTCCAGAAGCAGCCCGGCCGGTACCAGGTGCGGACCGTCGCCGAGACGCTCGACCCGGTGACGTCCATCGGAGGGCTGCGCATCACGCCGGACCTGGCGCTGGCCGACATCGAGCCGGCCGACAGCGCGATGCTGATCCTGCCCGGCGCAGACAAGTGGGTGACCGGCGGCAACGCGGTGTTCGCCGCGGCGGCACGGCGTTGGCTGGACGCGGGCGTGCCGGTGGCGGCGATCTGCGGCGCGACCATCGGCCTGGCCGCGGAAGGGCTCCTCAACGACCGACCGCACGGCGGCAACGCGGTCGAGCAGCTGATGTCCGTGCCGCAGTACACCGGCGCCGCGCACTTCAGCTCCGAGCGCGCGGTGCGGGCGGGCGGACTGATCACGGCCGGCGCGACGTCGGCGCTGGAGTTCGCACGGGAGATCTTCACCGAACTGGACCTGTACGAGCCCGCCGTGACGGAGGCCTGGTACGGCCTCTACCGGACCGGCTCCCCGGAGTGGTTCCGCAAGCTCGTCACCGCGGCGTCATGAACGACGTCCGCACGGAGGTGGAGCCCCGCACCGCGGCGGGTGACGTGCTGACCGACATCATCATGCGCACCTTCCGGCTCTACGGCGGTTTCCTCGAAGCCGCCGAGGTGATGACGAAACCGGTCGGCCTCACCGCCGCGTGGTGGCAGGTGCTCGGCGCGGTGATGCGGCAGCCGCTGCCCGTGGCGGGCATCGCGCGGGAGATGAGCCTGACCCGGCAGAGCGTGCAGCGCATCGCCGACCTGCTGGTGGAGAAGGGCCTGGCCGAGTACGTGCCCAACCCGGCGCACAAGCGGGCCAAGCTGTTCCGGCCCACGGCGGCCGGTTGGGAGGCCGTCTCAGGGCTGACGCGGGCGCAGCACGCGTTCACGAACCGGATCTCGGCGCAGGTCGACCTGGACGACCTGCGCACCACGCTCAAGGTGATGGAACGCCTGATCGAGGCGTTGGACGCGGACCAGCCGCCCGCCTCGGACGGCTAGCTCCGGAGTTGTCCACAGGTCGGGTCCGACGGACCGCGATCGTCGGTCGGACCTGGCAGGATCAAAGCAGGGGTCCCCTTGCCGGGGACCCCTGCAGGGCTTGCACGTGCCGGAACCCCTGCACGGCCTGCGTTTGCCGGGGACCTCTGCACGGCCTGCGTTTGCCGGGGACCTCTGCACGGCCTGCGCTTGCCGGGAACCTCTGCACGGCCTGCGCTTGCCGGGGACCCCTGCGGGGCTTGCGCTTGCCGGGGACCTCTGCACGGCCTGCGCTTGCCGGAGACCCCTGCGGGACTTGCGCTTGCCGCTCGCGTCAGGCGGAAGCGGCGAGGTCGGCGGTCAGGGCGGCTTCGTAGCGGTGGAGGACGAGTTCCGCCACCTCCGGGTCCGGACCCAGCGGCGGGGCGATGATCGCGCCCTCGCCGGCCAGCCGGGTCACGCGGTCCGGCAGGAAGCCCGGCGCCAGGAACCACGACGCCACGGCGACGCGGCGGGCGCCGCCGGCCCGCAGGCGGGCCACCGCGGTCGGCACGTCGGGATCGGCGGACGACGCGAAGGCCGGCTCCACCCCGGCCCAG
>NZ_JBHTLK010000032.1:0-40811 GCF_042678885.1 Saccharothrix hoggarensis | reverse complement strand
CCGTCGTCGGCGACCTCGACCCGCAGGGCCGTCGGGTCGCCGTGCAGCCGGACCGTCGCCTGGTCCGTCCCGGCGTGGCGGCGCACGTTGGTGAGCGCGTCCCGCACCGCGCCCGCGATCGCGCCGGCCACGTCGAACGGCAGCGGGAGCCGCGGCGGCGCGTCGAGCCGGACGGTCAGGTGACCGGCGTCGAGGTCGGAGCGCAGCAGGTCGACCAGATCCGCCTGGTCGGGCGTGCGCCCGCCGTCGGCCGAACGGAGCCGGGCCAGGTCACGCCGGGCCTGCGGGGCCAACCAGCTCGCGCCGGCCGGCACCTGGCCGGTGCCGACCATCAGCAGCGTGGTGGCCGCGGTGTCGTGCAGGGAGTTCGCGAGTTCGCGTTCCTCGGCCCGCTCGGCCGCCACCACCGCCGCCTCCCGGCGTGCCCGCTCGGTCTCGGCGGCCGTGCGGTCGGCGCGTTCCGCGGCACGGGTGACGAGCACCCACGCCGCCCGCGACATGGCGGCCATCGCGAACATCCACCCCTGCGCCGCGTCCACCGGCAGACCGGCCGCGGTGAAGAGGGCGATCATGCCCCCGCCGGCCGTCAGCGCGGCGACGGCGCCGGTGAGCGGCGGGGTGTGCCACTGCCACGTCACGCACGCGAAGGTGACCAGGAGCCGCAGCCACCCGAAGTTGGTCGTCGCCACGGCGTCGGTCCAGAACACGGTCGCGCACAGCCCCAGCAGCACGGCCACGTCGAGGGCCACCGGGACGACACCGCCCCGGTACAGCCACCCGCCCTGGCCGCACGTCCAGGCCACCGCGACGACCACCACGAGCACCGTGCCGACGAACCCGTCCGCCGAGGCCCTGAGCAGCGCGATCGCCGCGACGGGCGCCAGGATCGCGACGCGGACGGCGACGGCGTACCGACGCCCGAAGCCGCCCAGCAGCCGCACGGCTTCGCCCGCCACCAGTCACCTCGCCGGTCAGCTCAATGTCGCGCCGCGAACGTTACCGGTCGTCATGATCAGGTGAGGCGCGAACAGGGAAAACCCGGTTTCGACTGGCTCGGCGGGTCGCCCCGGGCGTTGACGACCGGGACGTCCGCAGCGGCGTGGTCGACGAACACCGCCGAAAACCTCGCCGGCGAAGATGCCCCGCTCGCCCGCCTGAGGCATGATCGAATGCTATGGCGACCACTCCCGACGGCGGCTCGACGGACGCGGCGCCGTCCGGGCGGCGGGACACGATGGTGGCGTGCGGCGTCTACGTCAACGGTGTCCGGGTGGGCGGCGACCGGTCGCCGGCCGAGGCCGTCGCCGAGGTCCGCGCCCAGCGTGCCGGGTTCGTCTGGATCGGCCTGTTCGAGCCGGACGAGGACCGCATCCGCGACGTCGCCGACGTGTTCGGGCTGCACGAACTCGCCGTCGAGGACGCGGTGCACGCCCACCAGCGGCCGAAGCTGGAGCGCTACGAGAACAACCTGTTCATGGTGTTCAAGACGTTGCGCTACGTCGAGCACGAGTCCGCCACCACGGCCAACGAGATCGTCGAGTCGGGCGAGATCATGGTCTTCCTGGGCCGCGACTACGTCATCACCGTCCGCCACGGCAACCACTCCGCGCTGGGCAACCTGCGCACCGAGCTGGAGGCGCAGCCCGAGCGGCTGGCCGCGGGACCGGCGACGGTGCTGCACGCCATCGCCGACCGCGTGGTGGACGGCTACCTCGACGTCGCCGAGGCGTTCCAGGGCGACATCGACCTGGTGGAGACCGCCGTGTTCGCGCCGCGCAGCGAGATCGGCATCGAGCAGATGTACCTGGTGAAGCGGGAACTGATGGAGCTGCGGCGGGCGGTGATGCCGCTGGCGGCGCCCTTGCGCAGGCTCGGCGACGGCAACTGCGGCCCGCTGGTGCCGGACGCGGCGCGGTCCTACTTCCGCGACGTCGACGACCACCTCACCAGGGTCGCCGACCGCGTCACCGGTTTCGACGAACTGCTCGGCGCGCTCATCGACGCGACGCTGGCGAAGGTGTCGTTGCAGCAGAACAACGACATGCGCAGGATCTCGGCCTGGGTGGCGATCATCGCCGTGCCCACCATGGTCTTCGGCACCTACGGCATGAACTTCGACCACATGCCCGAACTGCACTGGCGGTACGGGTACCCGCTGGTCCTGGCCGTCACCCTGGGCGCCTGCCTCGTCCTGTACCGGCTGTTCAAGCGCAACCGCTGGCTCTGACCGGCGTGGAGGGCCCACCATGATGACCAGGCCGATGTTCTGGGTGGTCCTGTTCCTGCTCGCCTGGCTGACTCTGGTCGTCGTCCAGATCTCCCTCGGCATGGGCACCGCGCCCGACAACGGCGGCACACCGCCGCCATGACCACGGGCGCGGGGCGTCACGCCGGCGAGAAGCGCAGCACGGCTTTGCCCTCGCCCACCGCGACGGCCGTGACCGACAGCCCGTTCATGACCGTGGACCGGCCGTTGGTCAGCGGTGACGTCATGGCCCCGCCCTCGGTCTTCGCCCCGATCAGCGCCACGCCGTCGCCGATGCTCCGCACCCGCACGAGGGTGAACCCGTACCGCCGCGGCACGGGCACCACGGCCGACGGCGACACCAGCACCTCGCACGCGCCGTCCTCGCAGGCGGCCAGGTTCCCGCCGTCCGCGGCCGCGGGCAGGTCGACCGGCGCGGCCGGGGTCGTCTCCCGGTCCGGCGCGGGACGGCAGTGCTCCGCCTGCTCGTGCGCCTGGGCGACGGTGCCGTTCTCGGCGACGAGGTCGGCGAGGTCGAGCCCGTCCGGCTCCAGCGCCTCGAGCGCGGACGTGGTCTCGGCGACGTGCTCGCGCAACACGTCCTCGCCGGCGTTGTGCTGGTTGGCGTACTCGGTGACCCGCTCGCCCAACTCCTTCGCCGCCCCGGTGTAGGCGTCGATCAGCTCCCTCCCGCGCGGGAACTCGTCCGCGGTCAGGGTGTTGGTCTGGTGGCTCACGGTGTCGAGCGCGGTGTCCACGGCGCGCAGGTGGAACTCCAGGTCCATCGCGGTGAACTCGTCCCGCAGGTCGGGCGGCGGCTGCGGCGGGTTGGTGAACACCGCGGTCGCCTGGCAGAACTGGTCCAGCCACTCCACCTGGCTCGCGGTGGGCGGCGGAGCCGGGGTGGTGCTGGACGTGGTGGAGGTCGGAGCGGCCGGGGACGCCGTCCCGCCGGGACCACCACACCCCGCGAGACCGCACAGGACCAAGGTCGCGGCGCCGAGCCGCACGTCTTTCCGCATGCCGTGTTTCTACCGGCCGGAACGGGCGGGTTCCGGCGGCCGGCAGGTTCCGGACGCGGGTCCGGCCCCGTGGTTCGACGCCGTGCGGACCGCGGGCGGCGGGTGACGCGCCCGCGGTCCGGACCGGTCAGCGGACGACGTCGTAGACGAGCTTCTGGATGCCGTTGCCGTAGGTCTCGCTCTCGACCACCTTCAGGTTCTGCTTGCCCTTGTCCGTGTCGCTGAAGAGCCGCTTGCCCGCGCCGAGCAGGACGGGGAAGAGGAGCAGGTGGTAGCGGTCGACCAGGTCGGCGTCGGCCAGGGCGCGGTTGAGGGCGGCGCTGCCGTGGACGATGATCGGGCCGCCCTCGGTATCCTTGAGCGCGGCGACGTCGTCCAGCGAGCGCAGGATGGTGATCTCGCCCCAGTTGGACACCAGATCCTCGTCCCGCAGCGTGGTCGACACGACGTACTTGGGCATCGCGTTGTAGCGGGGGAACTCGGTGGTCATGCCCGGCCACACCGGCGCGAACGCCTCGTAGCTGACCCGGCCCATCATCATGGCCGCGGCCTCGTCCTGCTCCCGGCCCTTGAGCTCGTAGGCGGCGGGGTCGAACTCGATGTCCTGGAAGGTCCAGCCCGAGTTGCGGTAGCCCGGTTCTCCGCCCGGCGCCTCGACGACGCCGTCGAGCGAGACGAACGCGGTGGTGATCAGGGTGCGCATGGATGCTCCTCGGTGGTTCCGCTCTGCCTGCTGTCATCGGAGCGACGAACGGTAGTTGCCGGGAACGACACCCACCGGGCGACAAAAATGTGACGCCGACCACATCGGTCGGGCATGCGGCCGGGGTGTCACTTCGTTGCCTGACGCGACCCGCGGTGCGACGCTGTCGATGATCCACGTCGAGGCCACCGCGTCGACCACTCGACACTCCCACCACCTCCCAGGAGAACCGCGCGCGATGACGTCAGCCCCACGACACCTCCCGCTGTCCGACTTCCCACTCCTCCTCGGCGGCGACCTGCGCGGGTGGGAGCACCACGGGATCGAGGACGACGCCAGGAGGGCCGGCCCGGTCCACGTGGCGACGCAGCCCAACGGCGTCCGCGTCCACGTGGTCACGGTCGGTCCGGAGCGGGCGCGTGCGCTGTTAGCCGACCCACGGCTGTCCAAGGACGCCGCGGCCCTGCGGGCGGCCATGGCCACGCACATGGTCGAGGCGGGCCGCTCCCCCGAGGTGTCGGCCATCATCGGCGAGTCCATGCTCAACACCGACCCGCCCGCCCACTCGCGCCTGCGGAAGCTCGTCGCCGGGGCGCTCACCCGCGGTCGCGTCCTGGGCCTGGAGGAGCGGATCACGACGGTGGTCCGCGCCCTGCTGGACGAGATGCCGGACGACGCGCCGGTCGACCTGGTGCGCGGGTTCGCCCTCCCCGTGCCGTTGACGGTGATCTGCGACCTGCTCGGCGTCCCGGAGCAGGACCGGACCGACCTGGCCGGGTGGTCGTCGGCGATGATGACCGAGATCCCCGAGCAGCAGATCCCCGCGTCCGGGACGATGGCCGGCTACCTGGCCGAACTGGTCGAGGCCAAGCGCGCCGAGCCGGACGGGTCGCTGCTCTCCGCCCTGGTCCACGACGAGGTGGACGGCGACCGCCTCACCCCCGACGAACTGCTGACCACGTCCGTGCTGCTGGTGGCGGCCGGGCACGAGACCACCACCGCCGCGATCGGCAACGCCGCCGCGGCAATGCTGGCCACCGGCACCTGGGCGACGGTCGCCCGGCAGCCCGACCTGGTGCGCGCCGTCGTGCAGGAGACGCTGCGCTTCGACCCGCCGATCCGCAACGTCCCGCACTACCTGGCGACGGCGCCGGTCGAGCTCGACGGGACGACCGTGCTCCCCGAGGGCGCCATCATCATGGTCAACGTCGGCGCGACCAACCGCGACACCGCCGCCTTCGGCCCGGACGCCGACCGCTTCGACCCCACCCGCGAGCAGGGCGCCGGCGCGCTGGGCCACACCGCGTTCGGCCACGGCATCCACCGCTGCGTGGGCAGCCACCTGGCGGCCCTGGAGATCGAGGTCGCGTTGCGCGAGCTGGTCACCCGGTGGCCGGACGCCCGCCTCGTCGGACGCCTCGACGACCTGCCCCGCTCCCCCGCGGTGGTCATCAACGGCTTCACGCGGATCGACGTCCTCCTCACGCCGCCATCCGCCTGACCTGCGCCCCACGAGCGGCACCAACTATCCACCATAGGAGGTTGTGTAGGGTGGGGCCGTGCTCCGCCGCGTCCCGATCCGCGCCTCGCACTGGGCGGCCCTGGTGTGGGTCGTCGCGTTCGCCGTGATCGGGATGCACCACATCGGCGGGCCGGAGCACCCCGCGTCCGCGGTGGCGACGGTGGTCGACTGCTGCGCGCACGGCGAGCCCGCCGGGCACGCGCCCTCCCCGTCGGACGAGCACGGAACAGCGCACCTGTGCCTGGCGATCCTGGCGGCGACGCTCGGCCTGGCGTTGATCTTCCGCGCGTTCCACCGCCGGGACGCCCTCCACCGGCCCACGTCGGTCGCCGGGCACGCGGGACGCCCCCGTTCCCCACCCCCGAGACCGGGCGGCGCTCCGGCGCTGCTCGCCACCCTCTGCGTGCTGCGGCTGTGACAGGCGGCGCGTGACGTCCTCGCCGGACGTCGACGCGACGCCGCGCGCCAGCCCGACTTCACAACGCAGAGGAACACGCCATGACCAGGAAGAACCTGGTCGGGACGGCGCTCGCCGTCCTGACCACCGGACTCGTGCTCGCCGGGTGCGGCAGCGGCGGCCACGACAGGGGCGCCCCGTCGGGCACGACGAGCGCCGCCGGCGTCTCCGCCGCGCCGTCCGGGGAGCACAACGACGCGGACATCGCGTTCGCGCGGGGCATGATCCCCCACCACCAGGGCGCCCTCGAGATGGCCGCGCTCGCGCAGGGCCGGACGTCCGACACCAAGGTGCTCGACCTCGCGTCGCGCATCGAGGAGGCGCAGGACCCGGAGATCAAGACCATGACCGAGTGGCTGCGCGACTGGGGCGCCGAGGCGCACGGCACGGACACGCCGGGCACGCACCACGGCTCGGACAAGACCGGCATGGGCGCCGCTGAGATGGAGGCGCTGGAACAGGCGAAGGACGCCGAGTTCGACCGGCTGTTCCTGGGAATGATGATCAGGCACCACCAGGGCGCGATCGACATGGCGAACACCGAGCTCCGGCAGGGCGCGAACGCCGACGCGAAGCAGCTCGCCCAGCGGATCATCGACTCCCAGCAGGCCGAGATCACCGAGATGCAGGGCCTCCTGCCGGCGGGCTGATCCCTCGACGAGCCCTGTGGGGCGCCACGTCCGGTGGCGCCCCACAGGGTCGCGGCGACGTCGGTCAGCCCGCGCGCACGACCGCGTATCCCGCCCCTTCGACCGCCGCGGTGATCGCGGCCTCGTCGGCGGAACCCGTGACGCTCAGCGTGCCGGCGGTGATGTCCACGGCCACGTCGGTCACCCCCGCGACGCCCTGCACGGCGTTGGTGACCTTGGTCGCACACCCACCGCAGGTCATGCCTTGGACGACGAAGTCGAGGCCATCGGTCGACGCCTCACCGGCGGTCGTCGCGGCGGGGGTCTCACAGCTCGTGCACATTCGGCGAATCCCTTCTCAGATACCCGATGGGGGTATGCGGCGAACGCTAGCATACCCACCTGGGGTACTAACAAGGGGCGTGCCGACCGACCACCCTCCGCACCGCGTTGATCACCTGCCGGACGTCCGTCTCGTCCATGCCCGGTGTCAGGGGCAACGACAGGAGTCGTTGTCCGACCCGGTGGGCGTGGGGGTAGTCGTCGGGGCGGTACCCGTACTTCCGCACACCCGCCGGTCCGGGAACGAGGCGACCACTGTGGACCGCTGCTCGTCGACGGGCCTCGCCAGACACTCAGTCATCACACGACCTTCGCAAGGGGCTGTGGACGCGGCAACGAGCCGTGCCACAGCCACCCGGAAGCGCGCGATCACACCCCGATCTCGCGCGGCCCGCTACCGGACGTGACCCGCGAGGCGGCGAAACACAACCGATCCGACGGTCTTCCCGCACCGCTCGTGGCGGACGCGGCCGGCCGTGCACCGAGGGTCAGGCGCAGCGAGGTTCACACGGCCGCCGCTCACGCCCGCCGCTCACACGCTCGCGGTTCCCGCGACGGCGTCGGTGGCGACCGCGGCGCGCTGGTGGGCGTTCGCGGCGATGGCGTTGACGATGTCCGGCCACAAGGGCTCGGGCAGGTCGTGCCCCATGTCGGGGAACTCCACGTACGTCGAGCGCTGGAGTGCCTCGTGGGTGGCCCGCCCACCGCTGACGTCGATGAGCGCGTCCTCCACGCCGTGGACGACCAGGCTCGGCACGGTCAGCTCGCGCAGGGCCGGGGTCCGGTTGAGGGCGGCGGCGATCGCGGCGAACTGGTTCCGCGTCCCCTGCGGGTGGAACGCGCGGTCGTAGGACGCTTCCGCGAGTCGGCGACGCCGTTCCTCCTCGGCCTCGGCGTGGGTCACCGACCCGATGACGCGGAACGTCTCGGCGATGTGCTCGATGGCCGCCTCGCGTTCGGACGGTGTCGGCTTGAGCAGTTGCTGGACGGCCTCGAACGTGGGCCGGCCCACCGCCGGGTTGCCCGTGGTGCTCATGATCGAGCACAGCGTGCGGACCCGTTCCGGGTGGTGGATCGCCACCAGCTGCGCGATCATGCCGCCCATCGACGCGCCCACCACGTGCGCGTTCGCGATGCCGAGGTGGTCCATCAGGCCGACGGTGTCGTCGGCCATGTCGACCAGGTGGTACAGCGGGCTCCTGCCGTCGACGTCCGCCTTGATCTTGTCCGACAGGCCGCAGTCGCGGTTGTCGAACCGGATCACGCGGAACCCGCGGTCACCCAGCGCGGCGACGAACTCGTCGGGCCAGAAGATCAGCTGCGAGTTCAGGCCCATGATGAGCACCAGCGGCTCACCGCCGGGCTTTCCCTCGTCCCGGTACCAGAGCCGGATTCCGTTGGCGAGCGCGTACTCGCCGGGTTCTGTGGACATGGTCGGACGCCTTCCTCTCGCTCCTACCACATAATGCGATGCCGATCGCACCGACGGGTCGATCGGCCCGGTTTCACCTTGCTACGGGCGAACCGCCGCGCGGCAGTACCTGATGGGGTACTGCCGAACACGTTCGAACGGGGGACGGCGGACACCGGTGTCGCGGCGCGTCGATGCCCCCCGGCCCACGGGGGTAGCCTCGGGGTCGGCACGGCGAATGGAGTTGGGGCGATGAGCGGGGACCGGGAACCGGTGATCGACGCCGAGATCGTGGAGGACGAGCCGGCCGGGCCGGTGGCGCCGCCCGCCGACTACAGCGAGGACGGCGTGCCGTCCTTCGAGCACGTGCGGGACCGGATCGAGGGCCGGGTCGCGACGAGCCTCGGCGCCGGTGAGCTGGCCGACGCGATCCCCGAGGCCAAGGCGGTCGAGGACCAGTTCGAGGCACGGCGACAGGCCGGGCTCGACAAGCTCGAAGAGATCCGCCGCTCGATGCGCGGTGACGCGTAGGACCGGTCGGGCTGACGACACACCCCACCGATCGGGTCGGCGGGTCACGTTCCGTGCCGCGGCGCGGCGGGAAGGCTGGAGTCCGTCGCGGTCCACGCGCGCAGGCAGCCGAACTCCGCCCCGTCCCACGCTGGCCGAACTACACGCCGATCCGACATCGCCGGACGGTCACGCGCACCCGCGGCGCGGCAAGACCGGCGCGAATTCACATATCTGTGCGCCTTACGTCCGAATGCACGCCAGCAGTTCACGTGCGTGACCGATTTGTTCACGTGCATGACCGGCGCGCATTTTCGCCGCATGAGCGTTGACCAGGAGTTCCCGGACTCCTAGCATCCGAAGTGGTTTCCCGTCCTGCGGCGCAATGAAGCACCTGGGAACATCGTGTCCGCCATTGCGTCGGAATCGCTTCATGCCTACGCCACGGAGACGAATTATGCGCGTGAAACCCATGATCGCCTGCGTCGGGCTGTTAGCTGGCGCGTTGGTGGCGATGACGACGTCCGCCGCGCAGGCCGCGCCCACGCGGTACGAGGCGGAGGGCTCGGCGGCGGTGTGCGCCGGCTCCCTCGACTCGAACTGGCCCGGCTTCTCCGGCAGCGGGTTCTGCAACGGCACGAACTCCACGAGCGGCTACGTCCAGTTCACGGTGAACGCGGCCGCCGCGGGCACGGCGACGTTGGGCGTCCGGTTCGCCAACGGCACCACCACGGCGAGGCCCGCCACCCTGGTCGTCAACGGGTCGGCGGCGCAGTCGCCGTCGTTCGAGGGCACGGGCGCCTGGTCGACCTGGGTGACCAAGACGTTCAGCGTGCCGGTGAACGCGGGCAGCAACACCATCCGGCTGAACCCGACGACGTCCGGCGGCCTGCCCAACGTCGACCACCTCGACGTCGAGACCGGTGGCGGCGACCCGCAGCCGCAGCCGCCCGGCGGGCTCGTCGGTTGGGCCGCTCAGGCGGGCGGCACCACCGGCGGCGCGGGCGGCGCGACGGTCACCGTCAGCACGTTCGCCGACTTCCGGACCCAGGCGCAGTCCGCGGGCGCGAAGACCATCCTGGTCAACGGCATGCTCGCCGGCTCGGGCACCGTGGCGATCGGCGCGAACAAGACGATCCGCGGCGTCGGCGCCAACTCGGGCATCTCCGGGACCACCCTCAACATCGAGGACATGCGCCCGGCCAACGTGATCATCCAGAACATGAACATCCGCGGGGTGCCCGGTCGCGACGCGATCCAGATCGAGAGCGCCACGCACATCTGGATCGACCACAACACCATGTCCAGCACCATCGAGGACCACCCCGACTTCTACGACGGCATGCTGGACATCACCCACGCCGCCGACTACATCACCGTCTCGTGGAACGTCATCCGCAACCACTGGAAGACGTCGCTGGTCGGGCACTCCGACGGCAACGGGAGCGAGGACCGCGGCCACCTGCGCGTCACGTACCACCACAACTGGTTCGACCGGACCTTCGAACGCAGCCCGCGCGTGCGCTTCGGCGAGACCGTCCACGTGTTCAACAACTACTACTCCAACGTCAACAACAACGCCGACTCGTACGCCATCGCGTCGCTCATGGACGCCGGCCTCCTCGTGGAGAGGAACGTCTTCGAGAACGTCCGGCAGGCGTGCTGGTCGGCGAGCGGGTACGCGGACTCCGATCCCGGACGTCTCGTGGCGCGCGACAACTCCCTGACCAACTCCGGCCCGTGCGAGGCCAACGGCACGGTGGCGCCCGTCCCGTACGGCTACGCGGCGGACGACGTCAGCACGGTGAAGTCGTCGGTCACCGCGGGTTCCGGCGCGGGCAAGCTCTAACGCCTCGCTCGATGTCGAGGCGGCGACCGGCGTCACGTGGTCGCCGCCTCGATCGCTGCCGATCCTCCACGGTGACGTCCGGTGGAGGCGTTGGAGTCCGCCGCGTGGCGGCATTGTCCGGAATGACGACGTGCGGGTTGCTGTGGCGGACGGAGCTGCCCGCTTTCGAGCCCGACGACAGCGTCGCCGCGAACAACGACGTACCTCGATGTGGCTCTGGCCGATGCGCCGTGGGTTGAGAAGGTCGTGGACGTCGGCGATACATTTTAGTCAACACTGAAGTGATTATGGTGACCGAGATATCGACCGGGTGTGACGCTCGGTGTGGGTGGGTACCAGCGTGTCACCGTGGGCATCTTGTGGTGCGGCGGATTGCCCGTATCGTTGCGCTCTGTAGACAGCCGGAGTGGAGGCGGTGTGTCGACCGGTCAGGAACAGCACGACCAGCAGGACGAACCGTTGCGGACGCGGCGTGAACGGCTGGGTGACGCCATCGTCGTGCACGTGGCGGGCGAACTGGACTCGACCACCGAGCCGGTGCTGCGCGGGGAGCTGGCGCCGGCGTTCGCGGACGCCGCGGCGAACGGCCGGGTGCCGGTCGTGGTCGACCTGACCGCGGTGGACTTCGTCGCCTCGGTCGGCATGGCGCTGCTGGTCGAGTACCACCACGTCGGCGACCGCCAGGGCACGCCGCTGCGCGTCGTCGCGCCGGCGGGCAGCCCGCTGCGGGCGTTGCGGGCCGCCATGCTGAACCACCTGCTGCGGCTGTACCCGAGCCTGCCCGAGGCGCGGGCCGCCGTCTCGTCCTGACCCGTCCGCCACCACCCCGGCTCCCCTGCCGAGGTGTCCGGGCGCGGAGTGACGGCCCGCTGCACGGCCGAGGGACGTCGCCGACGTGATCGGCAACGTCCCCGGTGATCGGTTCGGCGGGCAGGCGTCAGACGTAGTCGTGCAGCACCAACGTCGGAGTGCTCTGGGTGAACCGGAACCGCGGCGCGCCGACACCGGAGCTGTGCTGAGGGTGGCCACGACCGGGAACGGTCCGAGCGCCGGCGCGCACACCCTGGTACTCGCGCCGGACGCCCTGGACGTCAGCCGTGTGACGTCGGCCGAGCCCGTGCCGTTCCGATCGGGGCCGACGACTGACGTGGCGCGGTGCCGGGGAGCGCCCGGCACCGCGCCACGTCGTTACGCCCTGCCCTTCGTGGTGCGGATGGCGACGGTCTTCGACTGGCCCGTGTCCTGCGACGTGACGGTCGGCGTGGAGGTGTACGCCGTCAGGTGCCACAGGTAGTAGGAGCCCGAGCCGTCGCGGAAGAACGCCCGCTGCTCGTTGCCCGTGGCGGCGGTCAGGACCGGGTCCGTGACCGCCGAGTCGAGGTTCGTCTCCCAGTTCCGCCACGTCGCGGAGCCCGGCGCGGTCTGGCCGTTGCGGTGCACCATGCCGTCCTGGGTGCGCGCCACGACCTCCACGATGCCGTGGGTGTTGAGCAGTGCGGTCGGCGAGCCGGTGAACGTGAGGCCGTCGCTGATGTCGGTCCACCCGCCGAAGCCGGACGCGCCCTCCTTCTGCGTGTGCAGCCTGCCGTCCGAGCCGCGGCTGACCAGCTGCACCTTGCCGTCGGCGAACACCACGGCGGCCGGCGAGCCCACGGCGGTGATGCCTCCCGCGATCCGCTGCGGCTGGATCGTCCCGGACTGGAACCGCTTCACGGCGACGACGCCGCTCGGGTTGTGGTAGGCGACCTCGAAGCCGTCACCGCTCGGCACCACGGCGAAGTTCGACGTCATCGTGTACCCCGGGTCGCCCGAGGCCTGCCGCCACGGCCTGAACCCGCCGGCGGCGTCGAACTGCTCGGCGTACCACAGCTTCCCGTCGCCGTTCACCGCGAACGCGGTCAGCAGGTTGTTCGACCCGCGCACCAGCGCGGGGCTGGTCGGGAAGGCGCCCTGCAGCGGCGTCGGGCCCGTCCACCGGCCGCCCACGCCGTCCTGCGCGTAGGTGTCCGCCTGGCCGTCGAGGCTGGTCGCGGCGACGACCACCCGGCCGTCCTGGCGCTGCGCGAGGGTCGCGCGGCCGGTGTGCTGGAGGTACCCGGCCAGGGCGCTGAACTCGATCGCCTCCGAGCCCGCGAGCTGGTAGCCGTGGTGCAGCACGCCGTTGTCGTGGACGTACGCGACTTCGAGGCGCTGCGACGCGGTGTTGTAGATCATCTGCGCGCGCTCGTTCGACGGCGCGGCCACGGTCGGCAGCACGGGGTTCGGCGGGGTCACGAGCGAGCACGCGTCGATGTCCGCGGAGATCTCCCGCATGTCGGCCCACCACCAGACCTGCTCGACGGTCGCCCCCGCCGCGCTCGTGGCGAACTTCCCGGCGGTCACGTCCCAGCGCCGCCAGTCCAGGTAGTTGCCGTCGAACCCGTAGATGACGTCCGCGCCCGGCGACACCAGGTTGCGGTACTTGTTCCAGCCGGTCGCCACCTTCGTGCCGTGGTCCAGCCAGCGGCGCGACGTCGTGTCGTAGTGGTGGCGGTAGACCGCGCCGTTCTCCACGGCCGGGTCGCGTGCGTACAGCACGCCGTCGCCGGCGGCGAACACGTGGTCGTAACGGCCCCACCCGGTGTCCAGGACCTCGCTCGTCCACGTCTTCGCGGTGTCGTCGTACACGCGCCGTTCGAGCACGCCGCTCGCCGGCACGAGGTAGAACGCGGAGCTGGAGTCCACTGTGTACCGGTAGCGGTAGCGGACGTCCTCCCAGTCGCCCCAGCCGGTGGCGATCACGGCGTACTGGCCGTTGTTGTCCCAGGCGCCGTCGACCCAGCGGTGCCGGCGCAGCTCGCCGTTGGCGACGAAGTACTTGTAACCGTTGGGGGCGCTGAGGAACCGGTGCGTCCAGCCGGTGGCGGCCTGCGTCGACGGCGCCCAGGCGGTGATGCCGGTCTCCGGCTCGGTGTGCGGGCGCAGCGTCATGGTGTTGTCGTTGGCGAAGCCCCAGAAGTTCGCCGACGGCGCGCACTCGACGTCGGCGGCGACCGTGCCGAGCCGGCAGGAGTCCACCGAGACCGCGATCTCGTCCACCTTGGGCCAGGAGTGCAGGGGTTGCGTCAGGTTGCCGTAGGCGCTCTCGGTGAACCGGCCCTCCGCAGGGAGGTAGCGGTACCACCAGATCTGGTCGCCGATCAGGCCGTAGAACACGTCACCGCCCGCGGAGGCGAACCAGCGTTGCGGCCAGCCGACGCCGAGGAACTTCTCGCGCTCCAGGAAGGCGCCCGTGGCGAGGTCGTAGTGGCTCCGGTACAGCGCGCCGCCGGGCTGGGACGTGTCGTGGGTGTAGATGACGCCGTTGCCCGCGGCGAACATGAACTCGTACTTGGACCAGTCGGTCTGGGTGTCGATGACCTTCGTCGTCAACGCCTGGGTGGAGAAGCCGTACCGGCCCAGCTCCAGGTTGCCGTTGGGCGCGACGCGGTAGATCGAGTTGTCGCTGTCGACGGTGATGCGCGTGCGGTGCGGCGCGTGGTTCCAGGTGTCCCAGCCGCTGCCGGAGACGAGCGGCGCGCCGGCCCAGCCGGTGCCGTTCCACTGGCGCCGGTGCATCTCCCCCGTGGTCGCGATGCTGTAGACGTAACCGTTCGGCCCGGCCATGTACCGGGTTTCCCACCCGCTGCCGAGGTTGGTGCCGGCGCTGAACAGCCGGTCGCCGGACGCGGGCTTCCGCAGCGACCGGTGGTGCAGCTCCGAGTTGGCCTTCATGCCGACGAAGAAGTCCGCCGTCGGCTTGCACTGGGCCGCCACCACCGCGCCGGCCACGTTCCCGCCGGACACGACGACCGGCACGAGCACTGCCCCGACCACAGCCGCCAGCGCCACCTGCACCGAACGTCTGAGCCTGGCACGCGAAATACGACTCACCACACCATCCCTTTCGAAGAAGCGCCAGCCACCTGGTGTGATTCCCGCTGCGCGCCGTGACGTCGCCCGCGCCTCACCGGGCCGTGGCCACGAACCTCACGCGCCGGTAGCCGAGGTCACCCGGCCGCGGGAAACCCGTTCCGACGACGCCCACCGCGGACGCGGCCGTGCGGAAAGGCGCGAGCGGCGGTACCACGGATCTGGGCGCGCGAAAGCGCCCGGCGCGACGGCCGACCACACGGATTTCCCCCAGACTGCGCACAGCGCTCGAACCGCCGGGAGCGTAAGCGCGCCGCGCGCCCGGCCACAAGACTTCGTCGGTCGAGCGCCTCGTTGTAGTGCGCGAATGCTCACCGCGCCGGAATTCCCCCCTCGGACAAGACGGCTCAACGCGCTCCCGCCCCTGTCCCGCGGCGGGACGTAGACCGGACGGGCAATACGTGGAACCGGTCGTCTTGCGCGTCGGGTCACACGGTCCAGAAGCCGGAATCCTCGGCCGGCGCGGGCCGGGGTCGCCACGCCGACCGGTCGGCGTCCTTGCGCCAGAACGGCGTGCCCTCGGCGTAGTAGATGAACGACGCCCAGTACTCGGCTTCCTCGTGGGTGGGCAGCCCGTCGTCCAGCAGGTCCTGCCGGGTGGACCAGTACTCGTTGACCCTCGCGACCGCCTCGGCGCGGGACAGGCCGAACTCGGCCGCCATCGCGTCCGCCGTGTCCGTCAACAACTCCATGATCCGGTCGTCGCCGGTGGCCAGGAACTCCGGCACCCCCACCTCCGGTCGTCACGGACCGGCGCCCGTGCGGCCCGGTCGGCGGCGACCCTACCCCCGTCGGGTGCCGGACGGCGGGCCGGACGGCGGGCGACGGACGGCGGGGCGACGGACGGGGTGCCCTGATCGGTGGCCGACCGGGCCGGTGACGTGTCAGCGCGGCGGAGCGGGGTACCTCGCCGGTGACCGCGCCCTCCCAGTGGACGCGGCGGGCGGAAGCGGATGTGTCATGGCGAACTCCTCGGCCCCGCAGCGGGCGCCGCGCCTCTCGGGGCCGACCGCTGGCGCGCAACCACTCCTTGGGGTGAACCGGGCGGTGGGGGTGTTCCGATGAAGGTCGGGCTGCTCGCGCCGCCGTGGATTCCCGTCCCGCCGCCGTCCTATGGCGGAATCGAGACGGTGGTCGACTGCCTCGCCCGCGGGCTCACCAAGGCGGGGCACGACGTGGTCGTGTTCACGGTCGGGGAGAGCGAGGTCCCGGTGCCCACGCGATCCGTCCGCGACCGCGCCGCCGGCGACCGGATCGGCTTCGGCGAGGTGGAGCTCAGCCACGCCGCGTGGGCGTACGACTGCCTCGCCGACCGCGACGTCGTGCACGACCACACGCAGATCGGTCCACTGTGGGCAGTGGCCGCCGGGCGGGACCGCGTGGTCACCACCTGCCACGGTCCGCTCGCCGGGGACCTGCGGCACGTCTACGGCTTCTACGGCAGTCGGTTGCCGGTCGTCGCGATCTCGCACGACCAGGCCGCCCGCGCGCCGGATGTCCGGGTTCACTCGGTCATCCACCACGGGGTGGACCCGGAGCGGTTCCCCTCCGGGAGAGGTGACGGTGGGTATTTGTTGTTCCTCGGTCGGATGACACCCGACAAGGGGGCACGGGAGGCCATCGAGATCGCCCGCACCTGCCACCGTCCACTCAAGATCGCCGCGAAGATGCGCGAGGCCACCGAGTTCGCGTACTTCCACGACGAGGTGGAGCCGCTGCTGGGCGGCGACGTCGAGTACGTCGGCGAAGCGGACGTGGACGACAAGCTCCGGCTCCTCGCGGACGCGAGCGCGCTGCTCAACCCCATCCGCTGGGCGGAGCCGTTCGGGCTGGTGATGATCGAGGCGCTGGCTTGCGGCACGCCGGTGCTCACGTACGCCACCGGGTCGGCCCCGGAGATCGTGGAGCACGGCGTCACCGGGTTCGTCTGCGCCGACCACGCCGAGCTCGTCGCGGCGGTCGACCGGGTGGACCGGCTGCGCCGGGAGGACTGCCGCGCCGCCGTCTCGGAGTACTTCTCGACCGAGCGCATGGTGGCCGACCACATCCGGCTGTACGAGACCGTGCGCGGCGAGGGGTGACGACGCGATGACCACCGCCTGGACGTCCGGCGCCGCCCCGCCCGCCACCGGCAACGGCGGCGGCGTCACCACGCTCGTCGAGGGCTCGACGTTCTGCCAGTGCTCGTCCGACGGGGACATCCACCCCGGCCGGCCGCACGGGCTGTTCGTCGCGGACACCCGGGTCCTGTCCGGCTGGCAGCTGCACGTCGACGGCACGCCGGTCGAGTCGTTGAGCACCCTCGACAGCGCGCCCTACGCGGCCACGTTCGTGGGACGCACGAGGCCGCGCGGCGGACTGGCCGACAGCACGATCCTGGTGCTGCGCCGCCGCCAGGTCGGCGCCGGGATGCGCGAGCAGGTCGTGCTGCGCAACCTGGCGGACGAGGCGGCGGCGCTGACGGTGACCGTGCTGGCGGAGGCCGACTTCGCCGACCTGTTCGAGGTCAAGGACGGCCGGACGCGCTCGCACCACGACGTGGAGTCCGCGACCGGCAGCGAGGGTCTCACGTTCCTCTGCCCCGGCGCCGAGCAGTGCCGGACGGTGACGGTGACCGCCGACGGCGACCCCGACGTGGCGCCGCGGCAGCTGACGTTCCACGCGATGGTGCCGCCGCGCGACGAGTGGTCCGTTTCCCTGGTGGTGCAGGCCGCCGTGGGCGGCGCGACCGGGTCGGACGAGGACGTCGCAGCGTCCCCGGCGGGCCGGCTGCGCGCGTGGCGCATGGCGACCCCGCAGATCACCACCGGCGCGTCGGGCTTCGTCACCACGCTGGCCACGAGCGCGTCGGACCTCGGCGCGCTGCAGATCCACGACCCGCGGCACTCGGAACGGCGCGTGGTCGCCGCGGGCGCGCCGTGGTTCATGGCCCTGTTCGGCCGCGACTCGCTGCTGACCAGCTGGATGGCGCTGCCGCTGGACCAGCGGCTCGCGCTCGGCACGCTGCAGACGCTGGCCGACCACCAGGGCGTGAAGGAGGACCCGCTGACCGAGGAGCAGCCGGGGCGCATCCTGCACGAGGTGCGGCTCGGCCGCGCGGCGGCCCTCGCGCTGGGCGGCGGCAGCGCCTACTACGGCACGGCCGACGCCACCCCGTTGTTCGTCGCCCTGCTGGGCGAGTTGCACCGCTGGGGCCTGCCCGCGGCCGACCTCGCGGCCCTGCTGCCCGCCGCCGACCGCGCCCTGGCGTGGGTGCGCGACTTCGGCGACCGCGACGGCGACGGTTTCGTCGAGTACCAGCGGGCCACCGACCGGGGGTTGCTCAACCAGGGCTGGAAGGACTCGTTCGACGGCGTGAACTTCGCCGACGGCCGCATGGCGGAACCACCCATCGCGCTGGCCGAGGTGCAGGCGTACGTGTACGCGGCGTACACGGCGCGGGCGGACATCGCGGTGGCGCAGGGCGACGAGCGCACGGCGGCGGAGTACCGGCGACGGGCCGCCGACCTCAAGGCCGCGTTCAACGAGCGGTTCTGGCTGCCCGAGCAGGGGTGGTTCGCGCTGGCCCTGGACGGCGCGAAGCGACCGGTCGACTCGCTGACGTCCAACATGGGGCACTGCCTGTGGGGCGGGATCGTGGACGACGACAAGGCGGACGCCGTGGCGCGGCACCTCGTCAGCCCGGCGCTGTGGTCCGGCTTCGGCGTCCGGACGCTGGCCGACACCATGGGCGCGTACAACCCGATGAGCTACCACAACGGGTCGGTGTGGCCGCACGACACGGCGATCGCGGCGGCGGGCCTGATGCGGTACGGGTTCGTCGCGGAGGCCCAGCAGGTGGCGATGGGCGTCCTCGACGCGGCCCGGCGGTTCGGCGGCCGGCTGCCGGAGCTGTTCTGCGGCTTCGACCGCGCGGAGTTCCCGGTGCCGGTCCCCTACCCCACCTCGTGCTCCCCGCAGGCGTGGGCCGCCGCCGCGCCGATCCTGCTGACGCGCACGCTGCTGCGGTTCCAGCCGGACCTGCCGTCGGGGAGCGTGCAGCTCGCCCCCGCGGTGCCGGAGCGCCTGGTGCCGCTCAAGATCGAGAACCTGCCGCTGGCCGGGCACCGGCTGTGCATCGACGTCCGCGAGGACGGCTGGGACGTGCTCGGGCTGCCCGAGGGCACGGTGGTGGCCGATCCGCCGACGTCGCGGTGACCGACCCGGCTGCTCTCATGGGGCGAACCCCGCCCGACCCGACGTGGCGGCGGCCTCCCCGGCGCTAGCGTCGACGGCGCTGTGGTCGGCTGCCGGAGGGCGGGGTGCGATGAGCAGGCGCGCGTTCGCGGGGTGGCTGGTGTTCGCGGTCTGCTCGGTGCCGTTGGTCGTGGCCGCGATGGCCGGGGCCGCCCAGCTGGCGACGCGCGCCGTGCCGTCCGGGGTGCTGGCGCGGGTGCTGCCGCCCGTGGTGGGTCTCGGGCTCTGGTGGGTGCTCAAGGTCGTCCTGTACGCCGACGCCAACCACCTCCGGCCGGGAGGTCGGGCGGAGTCCCTGCGCTTCTACGCCGGGGCCGTCATGCTCGTCGCCGTCGTCGCCGCGGTCCCGGTGGTGGAGGGGTGGGCGTTCCGGCCGGTCGGGGCGAAGCACACGTGCACGGTGGACGAGGTGGTGTTCGCGGACACCACCACCGGCGGCGGGCCGGGCGGCGAGCCGACGACGACCAGGCGCTACACCGCCACGCTGTCGTGCGACGACGGCCGTCCCGACCGGCTGACGTACACCAGGCTCACCCCGCACGCCGACCCGCCCGTCCGCGCGGGCGACCGGCTGGTCGTCGCCTACGACCCGCGCGGGGTGCTGGACTCGTCCGTCGACGGGCGGCGGCACTCCCCGTGGTGGACGTGGGTCGCGGGTCTCGCCGGCGGGCTCGCGGTGCTGCTGCACGGGGCGCTCGTGCTCGCCGCGTGGCGGGCCCGCGGCGAGGACGGCCACACGCTGGACGTGGACGCGCGCTCCCGGTGAGCGGACGGCGTGGCGTCCGGACTCAGTGGCCCTCGGCGAGGCGCTGGCGGCGCAGGTGCGCCCGTTCGGCGTCGCCGCCGGGCTCCTGGTCGAGTCCTTTGTGGATCATCTCCACCTTCTCGTCGGGCAGGTGCGGGGCGAGGAGCGGCACCGCCGGGTCCACCACGGCCTCCACCACGACGGGCCGGTCGGCCGCGAACGCCTCGTGCCACGCCTTGGCCACCTGATCGGGTGAGTCGATGCGGATGCCGCGCAGGCCCAGCAGCTCGGCGTAGGCGGCGTAGGGGAACTCGGGCACGCGCTGCGAGGTCGGGAACCTCGGGTCGCCCTCCATCTCCCGCTGCTCCCAGGTCACCTCGTTGAGGTCGCCGTTGTGCAGCACGAGCACCACGAACGTGGGATCGTCCCAGGTGCGCCAGCGGTCGGCCACCGTGATCAGCTCCAGCAGCCCGTTCATCTGCATCGCGCCGTCACCCGCGAGGGCGACGACGGGCCGGTCGGGCGCGTGCAGCTTGGCCGCCAGCCCGTAGGGCAGGGCGCAGCCCATCGACGCCAGGTAGCTGGACGTGTGGGCGGGCGCGCCGACCGGGAGGGCCAGGTGGCGGGCGTACCAGTAGGTCACCGAGCCGACGTCCACGGCGACCTGCACGTCCGGCGGCAGGGCGCCCGACAGCCCGTGCACCACCGACTCCGGGTTCAGCGGGTCGGCCGACGTGCGGGCGCGGTCGCCCGCCACGGCACGCCACCGCGCCACGCTCTCGAACACCCGTTCCTCCCAGCCGCGGTCCGGGTTGCGCCGCAGGTGGGGCAGCAGCATCCGCAGCGTCTCGGCGGAGTCGCCGACCAGCGCCGCCTCGACCGGGTACTTGCTGCCCACCACGCGCGCCTGGATGTCGACTTGCACGGCCCGCGCCTGCCCCGGCTCGGGGTAGAACTCCGTCCACGGGTCGTTGCAGCCGACGATCAGCAGCGTGTCGCACTCCGCCATCAGCTCGGCGGACGCGGTGGTGCCCAGGTGGCCCATGACGCCGGTGTGCCAGGGCGCGTCCTCGGGGATCACCGGCTTGCCGACCAGCGACGCCGTGGCGCCCGCGCCCAGCACGTCGACGACCCGCGCCACCTCCTGCTCGGCGCCGGCCGCGCCGCGCCCGATCAGCAACGCGACCTTGCGCCCGGCGTTGAGCACGTCGGCGGCCCGGCGCACGTCGTCCTCGCGCGGCAGCACGCGTGGACGGGCGGTGACCGCCGACGACGGCACGACGCCGTGCGTGTGCGGGAGCTCTTCCACGGCGTCGGCGCGCTGCACGTCGTGCGGCACGATGAGGCACGTCGGCACCCGCTCGGCGATGGAGGTCCGCATCGCGTTGTCCAGCAGCACGGGCAGTTGCTCGGGTGCGGACACCGTCTGGAGGTACTGCCCGCACACGTCCTTGAACAACGTGTGGAGGTCGACCTCCTGCAGGTAGCCCGTGCCCAGCGCGGTGGACACCACCTGGCCCACGATCGCCACCACCGGCCGGCGGTCGAGCTTGGCGTCGTAGAGGCCGTTGAGCAGGTGGATCGCCCCCGGTCCCTGGGTGGCCAGGCAGACGCCCACCTCCCCGGTGTACTTGGCGTGCCCGCAGGCCATGAACGCGGCCATCTCCTCGTGCCGGGTGGCGACGAACTCCGGGTCGCCGTCGGCCCGGTGCAGGGCGGCCAGGATCGGGTCGATCCCGTCGCCCGCGTAGCCGAACACCCTCGGCACGCCCCACGTGCGCAGCCGCTCGACCAGCGCGTCGGCCACGGTGGGGGTCGTGCCACGTCCGGGACGGTCTTGAGCAGGCACCGTCCGCTCCCCTCGCTCGGTGTGTCGTTGCCGAATTCCCGGGACACCCCCACCGAAACACCGCCGGGTGGGCCGCGGCAGCCCGGTTGTGACCCCGGCCGTGCGCAGGAGTGGGACCGTGTACCAACGGGTAGCCACGTGATTGGAGGTGGACCGTGGTCGACGACACCACTGGTGGGAACGAGGGCCGGAACGGGTACGACGCCGGAAGCGTGGCAACGCGCGGCGGGGACCGTGACGACCTGGCGACGCACCTCAGCGACGTGGCACGCGCGTTGCACGAGCTGGACAGCGCCCAGGACACCCTGGACGCGATCGTGCGCGCCGCGGTGGAGACGGTGCCGGGCGCGCGCCACGCCGGGATCATGACGGTCGTGGGCAAGCGCCAGGTGGACACCGTGGCGATGACCGACGACCTGCCCGGCGAGGTGGACCAGGTCCAGTTCGAGACCAGCCAGGGACCGTGCCTGGAAGCGCTCTTCAACGAGAAGAAGGTCAGCGTGCCGGACCTGGCGGCCGAGACGAGGTGGCCCGCCTTCTCCGAACGCGCCCGGCGGCTCGGCGTGTCGAGCATGCTGTCGTTCCAGCTGTACGTGCGCGACGACGACCTCGGCGCCCTCAACCTCTACTCCCCCGACGTCGAGGCGTTCGACGACGAGTCCCACCACGTCGGCAGGCTGTTCGCCAGCCACGCCGCGGTGGCCTTGGCCACTGCCCAGCAGCAGGAGCACCTGGCCGAGGCGGTGCAGACGCGCGACCTGATCGGGCAGGCCAAGGGCATCCTGATGGAGCGCCACAAGCTCACCGCCGACCAGGCGTTCACCGTGCTGGTGCGCACCAGCCAGCGGACCAACACCCGGCTGCGCGACCTCGCCGACCGGTTGACGCGGACCGGCGAGCTGACGTCGTCCGACCAGACCTGACCTGATCCGACCGACCTGACCGCGCCGGTGGCCCCGATCCACCGGCGCGGACGGGTGGACAGGTGGTTGCGGCGGCCGGGTGGGGGTACTCGACCGGCACGTCAAGCAGTCGGCGACACGCAGCGCGTGCCGGTCCCCCAGTCGGTCCGACCACGGTCGGCCGACACGCGCTCCGAACCCACTGGACTTGCCATGGCCACCACGCCTTGCCCTCAACGCGGCGCGATCGTCACCTACCTCAACCCGGACGTGCTCGCCCCCACCGCGTTCCTGCGCGGTGTCGTCATCGGGGACCACGTGGTCGACCCGGAGACCTCGCACGCCTGGGTGCCGGTGCTGCTGCCCGGCCGCACGGTGTCCGTCCTGGACACCCGGAACATCATCGAGGTGCACGTCCCCGGAGGCGCGCGGTCCGGACCAGGGCACGCGCCCGGCAACCCCTGACCGCGCGGCCGGTGCGGGATGATCTTGCCCTGGCTAGGATCGGCCGCATGGCGCGCGCGGGCTCGGGGAGCTGGCTGGACTCGCTGTCGGCCGGTCGCACCGAGCTGGGCCGGTCCAGCACGGCGGAACGGGTCGCGGCCGTGCTGCGCACCCGCGTGATGGAGGGCGACCTGCTGCCCGGCCTGCGGTTGTCCGAGGAGGCGATCGGCGGCGTGCTGGGCGTGTCCCGGAACACCCTGCGGGAGGCGTTCCGGCTGCTGACGCACGAACGGCTGCTCGTCCACGAACTCGGTCGGGGCGTGTTCGTGCGGACGCCGGGCATCGCCGACGTCGTCGACCTCTACGCCGCCCGGCGCGTCATCGAGTGCGGCGCCCTCCGGTCGTGGACGTCGGCGTCGGAGCGTGCCCGCGACGACGTCCGGGACGCGGTGCGCGGGCAGGGCGAGGCGGCGGCGGCCGAGCGCTGGACGGACGTCGCCACCGGCAACATCCGCTTCCACCTGGCGATCACGCGGCTCGTCGGCAGCGCGCGGCTGGCCGAGGAGGTGGAGCGGCTGCTGGCGGAGCTGCGCCTGATGTTCCACCACATGGGCGACCCCCGCGAGTTCCACGAGGACTACGTGCGCCTCAACCGGGGGATCGTGGCGCTGCTCGACGCCGACCGGGTCGCCGACGCCGAGGCGGAGCTGGCCCGGTACTTCACGACGGCCGAGCAGCACCTGCTGACCCGGATGCGCCAATCGCCCGCCTGACGTCCGCGAAGCTTGACGGCGACACTGCGCGCTGACAGCATCTAGACCGCATGTTTGCGCAAACATGACCTCCGCACGCCGTTGCCCCGCCGCCGCCCGGGGTGACGCCGGAGGCGAAGGCCGTGGTCGCGCGCGAAGAGGTTTGGTGACGTGCCGGCGCACGGAGTCGCCCACGCCGGGCGCCGGTGCCGCGTCCCTGTGGTGGGCCGGACAAAGGAGTCCAGATGTCCCGTTTGTCTCCGAGGCGGTGGCGTGCGGCGCTGACCGCCGCGGTCGTCGGCCTGGCAGCCGTGCTGCTGCCCACCGGCACCGCCCACGCCGCGCCCGTCACCGTCGACGTGGGCGTGCAGTTCACCGACACGAGCGGCAACCCCGTCGAGGCCCACGGCGGTGGCGTGATCAAGGTCGGGAGCTACTACTACTGGTTCGGCGAGAACCGGCACCCGGACAACCTGTTCCGCGCCGTCTCGGTCTACCGGTCCACGGACCTGAAGAACTGGGAGTTCCGCAACAACGTCCTCAGCCAGTCCAGCCACGCCGAGCTCCGGACGTCCTGGGTCGAACGCCCCAAGGTCGTCTACAACGCGTCCACCGGCCAGTACGTCATGTGGATGCACTGGGAGAACGGCCAGCACTACGGCGAGGCGCGCGCGGCCGTGGCGTACTCGTCCACTGTGGACGGCAACTACACGTACCAGGGCAGCTTCCGGCCGCTCGGGCAGCACATGTCCCGCGACATCACGCTGTTCAAGGACGACGACGGCACGGCGTACATGATCTCGGCCGCGCGCGAGAACTACGACCTGCACATCTACCGCCTCAACGCCGACTACCGCGGCGTGGCGCAGCTGGTCGCGAACCCGTGGCCGGGCGGGCACCGGGAGGCGCCGGCGCTGTTCAAGCGCAACGGCGTGTACTTCATGCTCACGTCCGGCGCCACGGGCTGGTCGCCGAACCAAGCGAAGTACGCGACCGCCACCAGCGTGGCCGGCCCGTGGAGCGCCATGCAGAACGTGGGCGACTCCACCACGTTCCGCTCGCAGCCCGCGTACGTGCTGCCGATCCAGGGCACCCAGACGACGTCCTACCTCTACATGGGCGACCGGTGGGCGGGCGCGTGGGGCGGACCGGTGAAGGACTCCAGCTACGTCTGGCTCCCGATCGGCTTCCCGAGCAACACCTCGATGAGCCTGTCGAACGCCGGTCAGGTCGTCATCGACACGGCGACCGGCACGGTCACGTCCGTGGGCGTCTCGTACAACCGGATCTCCGTGCGGCACTCCGGCAAGTGCCTCGACATCGCCAACGTCAGCCAGGCCGACGGCGCGGCGTTGACGCAGTACACCTGCGGCAGCGGAGCCAACCAGCAGTTCCGCGTGCAGGCGACCGGCGGCGGCTACTACCAGCTGATCGCCCGGCACTCGAACAAGTGCCTGGACGTGAGCGACCACAGCACCGCCGACGGCGCGGCCGTGCAGCAGTGGAGCTGCACGACCGGCCAGAACCAGCAGTGGTCCCTGGTCGACGTCGGCTCGGGCTACTCCCGGATCGTGGCCCGGCACTCCGGCAAGTGCCTCGACCTGCCGAGCAGCTCCCACGACAACATCCAGTTCAAGCAGTACCCGTGCAACGGCGGTCAGAACCAGCAGTTCCTCGTCACCCCGGTCTGAGCCGGCCCCACGGCCGCGCCGGGGCCCACCGCACGCGTCACCGGTGGACCCCGGCGCGCCGGACTGGAGCACGGCGGGTGCGCGCGCTGCCGTGGTGGTGGTCGCGTGGTTACCCTGTGCGGGTGACGGAGCGGGCGCGGTCCTGGCACGGTGTGTTCAGCCGCATCGTCAACGAGGCGCACGTGGTCGGCCCCGACGAGGTGGCCGGCCTCGTCAACGGCGCGACGGCGCCGGTCGGGGTGACGGTGCGGCTGCACCTGGTCGACCTGTCGCAGCAGCGGTTGCACCCGGTGCGGCCGGAGGACGGGCCGTCACTGTCGGTGGAGTCGTCCCCGGTGGGACGTGCGTTCCAGCAGTTGGAGCTCTACGTCGAGCCCGGACCGCCGCCCGTCCTGTGGATACCGCTGCTCAACGGCACCGAGCGGCTCGGCATGGCGGGCATGGAGCTGCCCGCGGACGCCGATCCGCACGACACCTGGCTGCGCGAGCAGTGCTGGGTGGTGGTCAGCCTGGCCGCCCACCTGGTCATGAGCAAGCAGAACTACGGCGACCTGTTCCACGTGGTCCGCCGCACGAAGCCGCTGTCGGTGGCCTCCGAGCTGCTGTGGCAGCTGCTGCCGCCGCAGACGTTCGCCTGCGACCGCATGGTGGTCACCGCGGCGCTGGAGCCCTACGACCAGGTCGGGGGCGACGGCTACGACTACGCCGTGGACGGCGGGGATGCCCACGTGGCCATCTTCGACTCGGTGGGCCACGACCTGCACGCGGGCCTCACCACCACGGTGGCGCTGGCCGCCACCCGCAACGCCCGCCGCAGCGGTCTGGGGCTCGTCGAGGCGGCGCGGCTGGCCGACGAGGCCATCGCCGTGCGCAACGGGCCCGACAAGCTGACGTTCGCGACGGCGGTGCTGGCGCGGCTGGACCTGGACACCGGCGAGCTGCACCACCTCAACGCGGGCCACCCGCCGCCGGTCCTGCTGCGCGACGGCAAGGTGGTCAAGCTGCTGGAAGGCCCGGCGCGCATCCCGCTGGGGCTGGGCCACCTCACCCGGCGCGAGGCGCAGGTCGCGACCGAGCGGCTGCGGCCCGGCGACCGGGTGCTGTTCCACACCGACGGCATCGTCGAGGCGCGCAGCCCCGACGGCGCGCTGTTCGGCCTCGACCGCCTGGTCGAGCTGACCGAGGTCCACGAGGCCGCCGGGCTGCCCGCCCCGGAGACGCTGCGCCGCATCGTCCACGCCGTGCTGGAGCACCAGCACGGGCAGCTCCAGGACGACGCCACCCTGCTCCTGCTGGAGTGGACCACCACCGGCCAGATCGCCCTGTTCCCGACCATCTGACCGGTGCCGCCGGGTCAGTCCTCGAAGCGAACCTTCGCCCACACCGTCGTGCTCTCCGACGCCGACACCACGCCCCACTGCGCGGTCAGCCCGTCGACGATCAGGAGACCGGCTCCGAGGGACCAGCGCGCGGTGTGGCGCCGGGCGTGGTCGCGGACCCGGATCGTGAGCGTCTCCGTCCACGGGTCCATGACCAGTTCCAGCACGTACGGCGGCTCGCCGCACCGCCAGGCGTTGTCCAGCAGCTCGCCGACGAGCACGCCCACCAGCAGGACGTCGTGGTCGAGCCAGCCGACCAGGCGGTCGCGCAGCCACGCCTCGACCTCGGCCCGCGACGGCGAGCCGTGGGTCTCCATGACGAGGACGGCGCTGCCGTCGTCCGGGCCGGTCATGCGGCGCACCGCCGGCACCAGTGGGGTCCGATCGCCCGGTCGCGCCCACGCCACCCGTCGCCCACCGCGGACGTCCACAGCAGCCGCCAGACCGTGTGCGCGTCCTCGCTGTCGTAGGCGCGACCGCAGTGGTCGCAGATCAGCACGAGCGTGGCGGAGTCGTGGTCGGCGGGGATCGCGGTCACGGTGCCGGAGGTCGACTTCCTGGGGTCGGGGACGCGGTGCGGGCGTGCGGCCACCCCCGGCGCGCGCACCGGTCCGTCGCCGAGGGCGTGGACCACTATCGCCGATAACGCGGTCGCCGAACCTTGCGATCACCTTGCGATCACCTTCCGGTCGGCGAACGCGGGAGCAGGTGAGGACGCGGTGCGTCCAACGGGGACGGCGTCAAGACCGCGCCGGCGCGCGCCCGTCCGCCGCACGCGGACGGGCGCTGCCGGGACCGCCGACGGATCAGTCGGGCACGTCGGTGAGCCCGGGGCGCGGCGCGCCGACCAGGGCGGCCAGGTTGCCGGACTCCTGCGTGCCGTCGCGCATGTGCTGGTGCGCCAGGCCGATCTCCTCGAAGTCGTAGGTGTGGCCCAGGCTCGGGTCGATGTGCCCGGCGGCGACCAGGTCGACGATCGCGCGGCACTCGCGCGGGTTGGCGAAGTGGCTGCCCTGGAAGCGCTTCTGCCGCATCCACAGGATCCTCAGGTCGACCTCGCCCAGGTAGCCGCTGGTCGCGCCGCACAGGACGATCATGCCGCCGGGCGCGCAGACGTAGACCGACGTGGGGAGCGTCGCCTGGCCGGGGTGCTCGAAGACGATCCTGGGCGACACCTTCTCCCCCAGCACCTCCCAGATGCGCCGGCCGAACGCCCGCACGCCGCGCTGCCACCGCTCCAGCTCCGGCCCGTCGTCGGGCATGGGTCCCCAGTGGTCGAACTCGGTGCGGTTGATGACACCCACCGCGCCCATGCGCAGGCAGTGCTTCACCCGGTCCGGCGAGGACACCACGGCGATGGGACGGCCACCGAGCCGGCGCACGATCTGGGTGGCCATCGAACCGAGTCCGCCGGAACCGCCCCAGACGAGCACCGGGTCGCCGGGCTGGACGGTGTGCGGCGGCCACCCCGCGAGCTGCCGGTAGGCGGTCGCGCCCGACAGCATGAAGCAGGACGCCTCCTCCCACGTCAGCTGCGCGGGCTTCGGGTGGCACTGGAACTCGGCGACGAGGGTGAACTGGGCGAAGGAGCCCCAGTTCAGCTCGTAGCCCCACACGCGCTGCGTGGAGGACAGCATGGGGTCGCGGCCGAGCCGGATGTCGGGGTCGTCCTCGTCCCAGCGGCAGCCGGACAGCGTGACGTGCTCGCCGACGCGCACGTGCCGCACGCCGTCGCCCACGGCCCACACGATGCCCGCGCCCTCGGACCCCCCGATGTGGTGGCCGGTGTCGTCCCCTTTGGCCGCACGCATGCCGATGACGTCCACCGGGGTGCCGAGGGCGGCCCACACGTTGTTGTAGTTGACGCCCGCGGCCATGACGGCGACGAGCACGAAACCGGGCGGCACCTCCGGGACGTCGACGACCTCGGTCCGGAAGGCGTCGACCGGCGGACCGTAGCGCTCCGGCCGGATCACCGAGGCGTACATGCGCTGGGGCACCACGCCGAGCGGGGGAAGGCTCCCCGGCTCGTACAGGGTGTCCGTTCGGGAATAGGTCGCCGACTGTGTCGCCATGATCCCCCTCCAGGTTCGCGGGGAAGTCACAATCAACCGCTCCTCCCCCGGATCGATGCTAGTGACGGGTCGGCACCGCGAATCCCCCAAGCGGGGCAAGAAAGCGTTCGACCGATTCGTCCGCCGAGCGGTGTCGAGAGCACGCGGCCGGGAACGGCGGACAACCGGGCGACCGACCGGAGGCACGGAGAACTTCCGGTCACATTTCGCAAAAAAGGGATGAATGTCCGCTTCCGACCCGGTCGCGCACGCTCGCGCACGTCGCGGAGCTGCGCGGATCGTTGATCCCGGAGCGTCAACCGTTGAAGGTTGACTTCAACGACGGGGCACGGAACGGTGCGCGCGTAAGGGACTTTTACCTGTCACGTGGAATTATCGTGACCATTGCGCCGACACTTCGCCGAACCGAACCGGAGCGGGTTGACAGAGATCAACGAGCGCTTTTAGCATCGCTCACATTGGGGGAGAATGTGACTCGCTGGGGGACTTTGCGCAATGGCGCGGACACCACATCTCTGCGACCTGACGCGCTGTTGTCCGACGGGGAATCCGGACATCCACGGGGACCTTCCCGCTCCTCCACGCCCACTGCCGCGCACCCCACCCGGTGACGGGGCGCCGGCGCCGTCGGTCGGCAGACCGCGACGGCCCCGGCGCCCGTAGGCGGCCACGCCCCGGTCGCGGCGTGCCCAGGCGACAGCAGCAGTCCCACCAAGACCCGGAGGTCGGCATGTCACTGGACGAGTACGCGCTGTCGGTCCTCGGACCGGCCACGGACAGGGCGGGGTTCACGACCAGCAGCTTCATCGCGCTCGGGGGCGACTCCCTGCGGGCGATGCGGTTGACCGCCCTGGCGCAGGAAGGGCTCGGGCTGCGGTTGTCGGTGTCGGAACTGCTCTCCTCGACACCGCTGGGCGCGGTGCTCGCGAACGCGGTGGCGACGTCGAACGGCGCCACCGACGGCACCTCCGACGCGACCGCCGCGGAGCCGGAGACCGCGGTCCCCGCGCTGACGCCGACGCAGCGGGGCATGTGGCTGATCGAGAACGTGCTCGGCGGCTCGACCTACAACCTGGTCTTCACGTCCTATGTGGACAGCGGCACGCTCGACCGCGAGGTGTTCGGCCGCGCCGTCGCGGCGACCACGGCCCGGCACGCCTCCCTGCGGACGCTGCTCCGCGACCAGGACGGCGAGGTCGTGCCGGTCGTCCTGGACGACGCCGTGCCCGACATCGTGGACCTCGCGCACGACGGCCCGGACTTCGACGGGTTCGTCCGCGCCACCGCCGCCGAGCACGGCCGCACCCCGTTCGACCTCACCGCCGCTCCCCCGCTGCGCCACCTCTTCGTCGGCGGCGCGGGCGGGCGGCAGGCGGTCGTCCTGGTGGCGCACCACATGCTCCTCGACGGGTGGGCGGTCGGCCTGCTGCTCGACGAGCTGTTCACGTCGTACCGGGCGCTGGCCGCGGGCGAGCCGCTGCCCTTCACCGACGTCGCGCCCACGACGGAGGCGTTGCTGCGCCGTCACGAGCAGGACCGCCGCAGCGGGGAGTGGGACCGCCTGGCCGAGTTCTGGCTCAAGCACCTCGACGGCGCGCAGACCGTGCTGGAGGTGCCCACCGACCGCCCCCGCCCGACGGTCCAGGACCCGGCGGGCGACCGCGTCCCGCTCGACTTCGACGCCGGGCTGACCACGCTGGTCGAGGACCGGGCGCGCGAGCTGGGCATCACGCCGTTCGCCCTGCTCCTCGCCTCCTACGGCCTGACGCTGAGCCGCTGGACCGGCGTCGACCGGCTGCTGGTCGGCGTCTCCCTCTACGGGCGGGACACCGCCGAGCTGGCCCGGCTGGTCGCGGTGGCGGGCAACCTGGCGCCGGTCCGGCTGGAGGTGGACGACGACGCGCAGGCGGTGGACTACCTGCGCGCGGTGCAGGACTCGCTGGCGCGCAGCATCGAGGCGGGCGCGCTGCCGTTCGACGAGCTGGTCACCCGGCTCGGGGTGCAGCGCGGGCTGAGCGCGCACCCGCTCGTGCAGGTGTCGTTCGGCATGCACGACCAGCTGGTCCCGCAGCGCATCGACGCCGGTGACGTGGAACTGCGCGTGGAGGAGGGGCACGGCGGCGGCGCCCAGTTCGACCTGTCGCTGCTGTTCGGCCGGTCCCGCCCGACGCTGGGCGCGCAGCTGGAGTACGCGACGGCGCTGTGGGACGAGGCCGACGCGCGGGCGTTCCTCGCCGACTTCACCACGGCCGTGCGGGAGCTGGCCACGGCCGGCGGACGGCTGGAGGACCTGCGCTGCCTGTCCGCCGAGCGGCGGGCGGTGCTGGACGCGCTGAACGCGACCCACCGCGACTTCCCCGAGGTCACCGCGGACGAGCTGGTCCGCAGGACGGCTCAGCGCGCCCCGGACGCCGTGGCGGTGCGCGAAGGCGACGTGGAGCTGACGTACGCGCAGCTCGTGTGCGCGGCGGCCGAGCAGGCACGGCGGCTGCGCGAACTCGGCGTCGGCCGCGGCGACCGGGTGCTGATCGCCCTGGACCGCTCGATCACGGAGATCGTGGCGGTGCTCGGCACGGCGTGGGCGGGCGCGGCGTACGTCGGCGTGGACCTGGCCCAGCCCGAGGCGCAGGTCCGGCACATCGTCGCCAAGGCCGCGCCGAAGGCCGCGCTGGCCGCCTCGCCGGACGCCGTCGCGCGCCTCGGCGTGACCGCGTGTGCGACGTGGGAGCCGTCCTGGCCCTCCGACACGCGGACCGAGCCGGCGGACACCGGCCCCGACGACCTCGCGTACATCGCCTTCACGTCCGGCTCCACGGGCCTGCCCAAGGGCGTCGCGGTGCCGCACCGAGCCGTCGTGCGGCTGGTGCACGAGCCCGACTTCGTCCACCTGGGACCGGACGACCGGGTGCTCCGGCTGTCGCCCCTGGCGTTCGACGCGTCCACGCTGGAGCTGTGGGGTCCGCTCGCCGGCGGCGCGGCGCTGGAGGTGCACCCGGCGGGTCTGTCCTCTCCGAGCGAGCTGAGCGCGTTCCTGCTCGACCGGCGGGTCACCGTCGCGTGGCTGACGGCGGGGCTGTTCCGGCTGGTCGAGGAGTTCGCGCCGGCCGGGCTCGGCGGCCTGCGGCAGCTGATCACCGGCGGCGACGTCGTCCCGCACGCCCACGTGGCCCGCGCGCTGGAACGACACCCCGGGCTCGTCGTCACCAACGGCTATGGACCCACCGAGAACACCACGTTCACCACCACCCACCCGGTGACGTCGAGCGCGGACGTGGACGGTCCCCTGCCCATCGGCACCCCGCTGCCGGGGACGCGCGTGCACGTGCTGGACCGGCGGCACAGGATCGTGCCGCCGGGCGCGGTCGGCGAGCTGTACGCGGCGGGCGCCGGCCTGGCCGACGGCTACGTGGACGACGAGGCGGAGACCGCGCGGGGGTTCGGCCACTTCTCCCCCGACGTCCCGGAACGGCTCTACCGCACCGGCGACCTGGTCCGGGTCGACCACTCCGGGCGGCTGCGCTTCCTCGGCCGCCGCGACGACCAGGTGAAGCTGCGCGGGTTCCGCATCGAGCTGTCGGCCATCGCCGACGTGCTGGCTGGCGACCCGCGGGTCCGGGACGCGGCGGTCGTGGTCACCGAGGGCGACAGCGCGGACAAGCGGCTGCTCGCCGCGATCGTCCCCGCCGACCCCGCGGTGCGCACCGACGAACTGCGCGACCTGGTGGCCGACCGGCTGCCGTCGTACATGGTGCCGGTGCTGTGGGCCGTGGTGGACCGCTTACCGGTGACCGGGAACGGCAAGGTGGACCGCCGGGCCCTCGCCGCCGTGGCGGCGCCCGCCGGGCAGCGGCTCCCGGAGCCCGAGCCCGAGCCGGACCCGCTCGGCGTGGCGCCCGACCTGTTCGCCCGCGTCCTCGACCGACCCGTGGACCTGACGCCGGACACCGACTTCTTCACCGTCGGCGGCAACTCGATGGGCGCGGTGCGGCTGTTGCGGCTCGTCCACGACGAGGTGGGGGTGAAGGTGCGGCTGCGGGACTTCCTGCTCGCGCCGACGCCGTCCGGCCTGAACCGGCTCATCGACCAGGCCGCGCGGTCATGACCGAGCTGATCCGCGACGACGTGCGCGGCATGGCGTGGGACGACGGGCTGGAGTGCTGGGTCGTCTCCGACCCGGCGCTGGCCCGGCGGGTGCTCAACCACCGGGGTTTCTCGTCGCAGACGTCGAAGCGGCTCGGCGAGCTGTACATGACGGAGGAGTCGCGGCGGGAGCACCGCGACCTCACCGAGTTCCTGCGGCTGTGGTTCGTGCACACCGACGGCGCGGAGCACGCCGCGCTGCGCAAACCGTTGCAGCGCTTGTTCTCCGCCTCGCACACGCGGTCCCTCGGCGCGCGCGTCGAGGAGATCGTGGACGCGTGCCTGGACGACCTGGTCGCCGATCCCCGGCACGACGCCGTGCCCACCGTGGCCGAGGGCGTGTCGGGGCGGGTGATGGCCCACATCGTCGGCGTGGACCGGGAACCGGCCGTGCTGCACACGTGGTCCCGGACGCTGTCGGGGTTCATCGCCGCGATGTACCGGCGCGACCACGCCGAGGCCGCGCACCGCGTGATGCTGGAGATGGTGGACGCCCTGCAGTCCTCTCCCGCGCTGGAGGGCTTCTCCCGCGACACGCCGGAGGATCGTGCCCGCACCAACGCGACGTGGGCGATGATCCTGTTCGGCGGTCTGGAGACCACGGCGTCCCTGCTCGGTTCGTGCCTGCTCGCCGTGCTGGAGGACCCGGCGCGGTGGGACCGGGTGCGGGAGGACCGGCCGGGCGAGGTGGAGTCGCTGGTCGAGTCGGTGCTGGAACGGCGACCGCCCCTGCGCAACGTGGGCCGGGTCGTCGCGCACGACTTCGAGTTCGAGGGCGCGCGCCTGAGCGAGGGCGACTTGGTGCTGGTGTCGCTGGCGGGCGGCGGGCTGTTCGACGGCGACGTGTCCGACCTCGCCCCGGTCCCGGAGCGCGCCGACCGGCACCTGGTGTTCGGACACGGCGTCCACTACTGCGTCGGCGCGCCGCTGGCCCGGCTGGAGGCGGCGACCGTGCTGCGGCGGTTCACCCGGCGGTTCCCCGGCGCGGCGGTGGTGGACAACGGGGTCGAGTGGGGGCCGAACCTGTCCTACGTCGGTCTGGACCACCTGTTCCTGGACCTCGGTGACGGCGACCGCTGACCGACCACCATGATCGACGTCCGAGAGGTCCCACGCAGCGCATTGGAGAGAGCACCCGGATGAGGTATCGGAAGATCGGCACCAACCCGCAGCGGCAGCGCGAGGTGAGCGCGCTGGCGCTGGGTGCCATGCAGTTCGGCACGGTCATCGAGGAGGAGCGGGCGTTCGCGGTCCTGGACCGGTTCGTCGCGGCAGGCGGCACCTTCATCGACACGGCCAACAACTACGCGTTCTGGGTGAACGGCACCCAGGGCGGCGAGAGCGAGACGGTGCTCGGGCGCTGGCGGCGCAGCCGGGGCGTCACCGACGAGGTCGTGATCGCCACCAAGCTCGGCGGCCGGCCGAAGGTGCCCGGCTTCGACTTCATGCGACCCGAGGGGTTATCGCCCGAGGTGATCCGCGAGTCGTCGGCGCGCAGCCGGGAGCGGCTGGGCGTGGATCGGCTCGACCTGCTCTACGCGCACGGCGACTTCATGGACGTGCCGCAGCGGGACGTCGCGGAGGCGTTCGCGGGACTCGTGGCCGAGGGCTCGGTGGCCATGCTCGGCGCCAGCAACCACTGGTCGTGGCGGCTGGAGCGGATGCGGGCGATCGCCGAGGCCGCGGACCTGCCCGGCTACGAGGTGCTCCAGTACCACCACACGTACCTGCGCCCGCGCGGCGACGTGCCGGGCCGGCGGTCGAAGGACGGCGACCAGGGGCTGTTCAGCGCCGAGCTGATCACCTACCTGCGGGACCGCCCGGAGCTGACGCTGGTGGCGTACACGCCGCTGCTGTCCGGCGCCTACGTGCGCGAGGACCGGCCGCTGGGCGAGCTGCACGACCACGCGGGCACCAAGGCCCGCCTCGCGGCGCTGCACGAGGTGGTGCGGCAGACCGGGGCCACGGCGAACCAGGTGGTGCTGTCCTGGCTCATGGGCGGCGACCTGCCGATCATCCCGCTGGTGGGCGCGTCCTCGGTGGAGCAGCTGGACGAAAGCCTGGAGGCGGTCGAGCTGGACCTCACCGCCGAGCAGCGCGAGCTGATGGACGCGGCGCACTGACGCGCTCCCCGCGTTGACGCCGCGCGTTGACGCCCCGGGCGGCCGTCCGGGGCGTCAACGCGGCTCGGCGAGGGTGCCGGCGATGACGTCGAACACCCGCCCCACGCCGTCCTCGTCGAAGAAGTGACCGCCCGGCACCACGTCCAGGGTGAACGGCCCGGTGGTCTCCTCCCGCCACGCCGCCATCCGCGCCGCGGACGCCTCCCGGTCGTCGGCGCCCGCGAACGCGTGCACCGGCACGTCCAGCGGGGGTCGCACGGGGTCGCCGGCGGTGGCCACCACGGTGAGGTCGGCGCGCAGCGCGGGCAGGAACAGGTCGAGCAGGTCCGGCCGCTCGAACACGATCGGCGGAGTGCCGCCCAGGTCGCGCAGGTAGGCGATCAGTCCCTCGTCGGGCTCGTCCCACCCGCGCACGCGTCCGCGCGCCGCGGTGGCCGCGCTGGCGGCCACGAACAACGCGCGCGGGCCGGGGCGGGACGTCGCGCGCAGCTCGTGCGCCAGCGCCAGCGCCACCCGCGCGCCCATGCTGTGGCCGTAGCACGCGAACGGCTCGTCCAGCAGCGGGTCCAGCACGTCCAGCAGCTCGGCCACCACCGATCCCATGTGGACGTGCGGCGGCTCGTCCAGCCGGGTGTCGCGGCCGGGCAGCTGCACCGCCACCGTCGCCACGTCCGCCGGCAGGCGCCGCGGCCACTCCCGGAACGCCGAGGCGGTGCCGCCCGCGTAGTGGAAGCACAGCAGCCGCACCCGACCGGTGCCCGGCGAGCCGAAGTGGCGCAACGCCCGCCGCCGGCGGGCCGACACGTCAAGCACGGCGCTTCGCCGTGATCGGCACGTGCTTGTACCCGGAGACGAAGTTGGACACCAGCCGCTCGGGCGTGCCCGCGGCCTCGAAGTCCCGGTACTGCGCGAGGAGTTCCTCGAACAGGATGCGCAGCGTGACGCGGGCCACGCTGTGCCCGACGCAGTAGTGCGGCCCGATGCCGAACGCGAGGTGCTTGTTCGGCTTGCGGCGCAGGTCGAACGTCTCGGCGTCCGGGAACTCGCTCTCGTCGCGGTTGGCCGCGCCCAGCCACACCACCACGGCGTCGCCGGCCGCGATCCGGGTGTCGCGCACCTCGACGTCCTGCGTGGCGTAGCGCAGCATGTGGTTCACCGGCGACGCCCAGCGCAGCGCCTCCTCGACCGCCGTGGCGCCGACCTCCGGGTCGGCGGCCCACTGCGGCAGCACGTCGGAGTCGATGAACTCGGCCATCACGAAGTTCGGCGCGTGCGGCGTGGTGACGTTCGCGCCGAGCAGCAGGCTGTAGCAGTTGGACACGATCTCGCTCGGCGACATGTGCCTGCCCTCGAACCGGGTGTTGATCAGCACGCTGATCAGGTCGTCACCCGCGTGGTCGCGGCGGAACCGCACCAGGTCCTGGAAGTAGGCGAACAGCTCGCGGTGCGCCATGTGCAGCGTCGCGGCCCGGCCGCCCTCGTCCTGGTACTCCGGGTCGTCCGCGGCGATGCAGATCGTGGTGAGCCTGCTCAGCCACGGCCAGTCCTCCTCCGGCAGGCCCATCATCGTCCCGGTGACCGACATCGGCATGGCCAGCATCGCCTGGCCCCAGTCGAACACGCCGCCGTCGCCGATGGGCGCGATCAGCTCGGTGACCAGCTCGCGGATCGTCTCGCGCTGCCGGTCGACCGCCTTGACGGCCAACGCCTTCTTCAGCCGCGCCTGCATGATCGTGTGCCGGGGCGGGTCGGTGACGGCGAGCTGCTGGCCGCCCGCCGGGTCGTCCATGCCGAGCAGCTCCAGCATCGTGCCGCGCTCGGACGTGAAGAGCGCGGTGTTCCGCAGCACGTAGTCGGTCTCGCGGAAGTGGACCACCGACCAGAAGCCGCGGTCGTCGTCGACCTGGTGCCAGCTCAACCCGTCTCGCGCGCGCAGGTCCCGCCACACCGCGTGGGCGTCGCCGTCGCTGTACAGGTGGGGGTCGACCAGGTCGGTGTCACCCCGGTGGACGGGGCATCCGGAAACGGTCGCGTCGTGGACGGTCATGGCCGCTGTCCTCATCGGTTCGGGGAGCAAGCCGTCCGGCAGACTCCGGGTCGGTGTGGCAGTGGGCTGGTGGCGCTGTCGGATCGCGCCGCGGAAGGCACTGCGGGATTCCGCACGCGTGCCGCCGATCGGTTCCGCCCGACCTGTCGCATATCCGGTGAATTGACGGTCAACCACGCGTCACATTGACGGCGGCGTTTTTCGCGTTGACGAGCGGAGGTGGTCGCCTTCGACCGACTTCGAGGTTCGGACGTCAACTGTGAAACGCGCGGCCGATCCGGTGAACGGCCGCCGGGAAACAGCGCGTGACGTGCGACTTCACGGGCGGGCACCGGTCAACATCGCATCATCCCCCTCGTGCGCAAAACCTCGACCCCCTGATCCGTGCGACCCGAGCACAACTCGCGTTCGCCCCACGGCAACCCAGTCAAGCACCACGTTCGAGAGATCGTCAACGCCCCGATCCGCACCCGGCGCATTGCGTCCACTGTGGACGAAAATCACCGCGAAACGGTGGCTTGACGGAACTCCGGGCCCGTCCTACGGTCGAATTACCGGCCTGGATCTGGGGTCTGCCAGGGCGCACCGGGTAATTCGCGACCGGGTGGAATCTTTTGGGGGAACACATGCAATCGCGGTCGAATGCGCGCGTCATTCTATTCCTCGTCACGTGGACAAAGATCGGTCGCACCGATGGCTAGTTCCGGTCCCGACCCCCACACGTGGTATCCGGCGACGCCGACCCAACAGGGCATCTGGATTCTCGACCGGATAGAACGCCTGCGCCCGACGTACCTGTTGCCAAGTGTCCTGGAATTCACCGGACCGGTGGACTGTGAACTGTTGACGTCGGTGGTGGAACGCGCGCTGGGACGCCATCCCGCACTGCGTTCCCGCTTCCGGCTGGACGCCGCCGCGCGCCGCGTCGAGTACCGGACCGACGGTTCCCCGCCGGAGGTCGGCTTCACCGACGCGGTCGCCGACGACTGGTCCGCCGACGAGGTGGAGCGCCTGGTCGAGGCGCTCTGCTACACGCCGTTCGAACTGGACGAGGAGGCCCCGGCGCGGGCCGAGGTGATCCGCCTCGACGCCGGCCGCACGCTGCTGGTGCTGACCGTCCACCACATCGTGTTCGACGGGGTGTCCCGGCAGCTCCTGGTGGACGAGATCGGCGCCACGTACCGCGCCCGGGCGCACGGGACCGAGCCGGTGCTGACCACTCCGCCGCACCCGGCGGAGGTTCAGGACAATTCGGACAGTGGCGACGATGTCGCCGAACGGGTTGCGCGCGTGGTGCAACGGCTGCGCGGCGCGCCGACCACGATCGCGCTCCCCTACGACGGCGACCCGGACGACCCCGAGCTGTCGATGATCGGCGCCACCGCCGACACCCTGCTGGACGCCGACGTGACGGAGGCCGTCCTCGCCGTCGCCGCGCGGGAGGGCTGCACCGCCTTCATGACCGGCGTGGCCCTGTTGGCCGCCACGTTCGCGCGCACCACCGAGCAGACCGACTTCCTGTTCTCCGTCGTGTGGCCCGGCCGCGACGACCCGGCCGCCGCCGACGTGATCGGCATGTTCATGACCACGCTGGTGCTGCGGGTCCGGTTGGACGTGGACACGACGTGGCGGGAACTGCTGCGGATCGCGCGGACGGCGGGCACAGAGGCGTTCGTCGACTCGGACGTGCCGCTGGACGCGATCGCCGCCGAGCTCGACCCCGACCGCGACCTGGCCCGGACGCCGCTGAGCCCCGTGCTCGTCAACCTGGCCGAGGCGCCCGACCCGCTGGAGCTGGCGCCCGGCGTGGTGGGCCGCTTCCAGCCGCTGCGCCCCGAGTACAGCAAGTGGGACCTGGCGCTGTTCGTCCGCCTGGACCGCACCACCGGGCGGGACCGGCTCGAACTGTCCCTGAACCACCCGGCGGCGCTGTTCACGGCGGCCACGACCACCGAGTTCCTGGCCGCCCTGCGCCGCAGCGCCGCCGACCTCGCCCGACATCCGGAGGAAACCGTGTTGAACCAGCCCTCTGCGGACAAGACCGACCTGGACGACCCCGCCGCCCGGTTGGGCCTCGTCCGGTCCATCTGGCAGGAGGTGCTCGGCACCGAGGAGATCGACGACGACGTCAGCTTCTTCGACGCGGGCGGCGACTCGCTGCGGCTGGTGATCCTGGTGGAACGGCTCAGCCAGGCGTCCGGGCGCGCGCTCAAGACCGTCGACCTGTTCCGCGCGGGCACCGTGCGCGGTCAGGCGGACCTGCTGGCCGCGCCCGCCGAGGCCGCCCCCGCGGGCCGGGGCACGAGCCGGGACCGGCTGCTGGGCGCCGTGCGCGACCGCCGGACCGGCGACCAGCGGCGCTGACGACCCCGGTGCGGGGTGCCGAAGCCGGACCGGAACGGGAGGGGGACGGAGTGATCGACAGCGAGCACGCGGTCGCGGTCGTCGGGATGGCGTGCCGCTTCCCCGGCGCGAACGACGTCGAGGCGTACTGGGAGCTGCTGCGGGACGGCGTCGAGGGCATCACCCGCTTCGACGTCGAGGACCTGGTGCGGAACAGGGGCGCCGACCCGGACGAGGTCCGGCAGCCGAACTTCGTGCCCGCCAAGGGGGTGGTGGCCGACTCGGCGAACTTCGACTGGTCGTTCTTCGGGTACAGCCGCGCCGAGGCCGCGGGCATCGACCCCCAGCAGCGGGTGTTCCTGGAGACCGCGTCGGCCGCGCTGGACGACGCGGGCCTGGACCCGACCCGGTTCGACGGCTGGATCGGCGTGTACGCGGGCGCGGACCGGACCCACCCGGACACCGGCCGCGACCTCAGCCCGCTGGCCCGGCTGATCGGGTACGAGAAGGACCACGTGGCCACCCGCGCCGCGTACAAGCTGGGGCTGCGCGGCCCCGCCGTGACCGTGCAGACGTCGTGCTCGACGTCGTTGGTCGCCATCCACATGGCGGTGCAGAGCCTGCTGAGCCGGGAGTGCGACGCGGCGCTCGCGGGCGGGGTGGCCGTGGCGCCGGCCGGCGAGTGGGGGTACGTGCACGAGCCCGGCGGACCGCTGTCCGCGGACGGGCACTGCCGGCCGTTCGACGCGAGCGCCACCGGCACCGTGCCGAGCGAGGGCGTCGGCGTGGTCGTGTTGAAGCGGCTGGACGACGCGCTGCGCGACGGCGACCGGATCGCCGCGGTGGTCCTCGGCTCGGCGCTGAACAACGACGGCGCGGAGAAGATGGGCTACGCCACGCCGTCCATCCCCGGCCAGCGCGACGTCATCCGCTACGCGCAGAAGCTCGCCGGGGTGGACGCGGCCGACATCGACTACGTCGAGGCGCACGGCACGGCCACGCCCATCGGCGACCCGATCGAGGTGCAGGCGCTGACCGAGGCCTTCCGCATGTCCACCGACGAGGTGGGCTACTGCCTGATCGGCGGGGTGAAGGGCAACCTCGGGCACACCAGCGCGTCGGCGGGCGTGGCCGCGTTCATCAAGACCGTGCTGATGCTGGAGCACGGCGAAGTGGTGCCCAGCCTGCACTTCGACGAACCGAACCCGTTGCTGGAGCTGGACGGCACGCCGTTCCGGGTGTGCACCGAGCACCGGCCGTGGCCGGACCGCGGCGCCCGGCTGGCGGCGGTGAGCTCGTTCGGCGTGGGCGGCACCAACGCGCACGTGGTGCTGCACGGACCGTCCGAGCGGGAGCCGACCGCGCCGCGGCAGGGCGGGACGGTGCTGGCCGTGTCCGCGGCCACGCCGGCCGCGGTGGCGAAGCTGCGCGGCAACCTGGCCGA